>JAUTCS010000125.1 GCA_030673825.1 Verrucomicrobiota bacterium JB024
TTAAGGCCCGGGACCTGGAGGGGTGGTATCTCCTGAACAAGACCCTCGTGCATCAGGGCATGGA
Organism: Verrucomicrobiota bacterium JB024; assembly: GCA_030673825.1. Classification (GTDB taxonomy): domain Bacteria; phylum Verrucomicrobiota; class Verrucomicrobiia; order Opitutales; family Cerasicoccaceae; genus Ruficoccus. The sequence continues at coordinate 65 of JAUTCS010000125.1, forward strand.
GCCGGTGGATGTGGGAGAGTTTCGCAAGGAGCGGCAGACGGTGCCTCAGGGCCTCAAAAACAGCCAGTTGCTCTATATCACGGTTTTGCAGTCCGATACTCGCTTTGCGGTTTTATCCCCCCACGCTTCCCTCTCCCCGCCCCCTTACTCCGGAGGAGGTCCAGAGAATCCACGCACTGAGAACCGAGCACGAGAAATTGATCGACCTTTACGACGAGCCCGCCGAACGCTCGATCTACCGGCACGGCTTCTTGGATGCCTTCGAAGCGGCTGCACTGGTGGATGGGGGAGTAGCTCTGTCGGCGGCTCTGGAGGCGTAGTGTCTTCCTGCCATATCCAGACTAACTCTTAACGCGGCACAGTTTGTGGAGATGGTCAACTTGAGCTGAGGCACGGTCGCCTGCCGCAACAAATATTCTGACGCGTTTAATTACTCTTCGGCGGACGAGGAGAGAATCCCATTGTCCGTTCGAAAGGGAGTTACGGGTAAACCACCGTGGCCGTCATAGAGATTGGCGATGGGATTGCTCCCCCAAGCATAGCGAATGGCTACGGGCTCGGCGACTTCATCGCTCCAGACGAGAACTTCATCGTTTGCGACTATCTTTGCATTCGCCCAGACAAATTTGCCATCACTGCCAGCGATCGCAAAGCCCTTCACCTCCTTGGAATCGTAGGGATACAGGCCTTTATTGACCGGGTAGAAATACACATGCACTTTCCCGTCCTCGATTTCCATAGACTCAAACTGCGGGCTCTCGTAGGGGATATCTGTAAACCCATAGTCGTTGGCCAGTGCCCAACATACTAGGCGGTCGGCTGGTACACGTTTGTTAAGGGGATGGATTTCAAAGCTCTCACCCACATCGATAATGACTGCCTGACCCGTATTGGGAACGCTGTTCATCGTCATGGTCTGGGACTCGCGAAGCTCAGCCCAAGTAGAATCCGAGGGCTCATCATCCTCAGCCCGAAAATCAGCCAGTTGGATCCAATAAAATGGGAAATCACCTTGGCCCCAATCTTCACGCATATTATTTATGACAAGTGGAAACAGCTGTTGATATTCCACTGCTCGTCCTGCGTTTGTCTCGCCTTGATACCAGATGATCCCACGAATCCCATATCCAATGATTGGGTACACCATGCCGTTATAAATGTTTGAGGGGCGGTGTTGTCCCACGCGTGGGTCGTAGACATTCTGGGGGGGATTTCCTCTGCGGCCGTTGGCGATATATTTCTTGCGTTCGGCCTGATATCTCTCGACCTCTTTCTCATGGACGTCATCGGTATAGGCGGCGACCTTGGCTTTCCATTTTTCCAAGGATTCTGCAAACGCCGGGTTTGCTTCCAGTTTCTCACGCGGGACGTAGGCTAATGCGTCAGCGCCGCCCCAGGAGTTGCCAATCAAGCCAATTGGTACGCCCAGAATGCGCTCAAGACGTTCGCCGAAAAAGTAGCCGATTGCCGAGAAGTTGCGAACACTCTCCGGGGTGCATAACGCCCATTGTCCTTTGATATCTTTCTGCGGTTCCTGTGTGCCGACGCGTTCGATCGCCAGCAGGCGAATTTGCGGGTTGTTGGCGGTGAGCATTTCCAACTCACTGTTATTTATGGCACGCATGCGAAATTCCATGTTGGACTGACCGGAGCAGATCCATACCTCACCGACCAATACATCGGAAAATGTCTTCCTCTGCGATTGCCCCAGTACCTCCAGCGTGTAGGGCCCGCCAGCGGGCATTGGACTCAATACCAGACGCCATGTTCCATCGCTGTCAGCAGTCGTGGTCTGGGTTTGTCCGTTAATGGAGACGGATATCGACTCTCCGGGATCGGCCCAGCCCCAGACGGGGTTTGCCAGCTCACGCTGAAGGACCATATGGTCACTGAAAATGGAGGGCAATGTTACCTCGGCGGCCAGGCAGGCTGTAAGTTTAAGCAGTGTTAATGTCAGAATGAAAGGTGTAGTTCGGCGCGCTATCTTCATGGAAAATTGACAATATGTGGTTCAACGCTTGATGGCTCGGTTCGACAACTGGCTCACTCCATCCGTCGCCAACGCTCCTTCAGGAAGTGAGCGGCAAGCTTTGGTTGCCTGTCGCGTGTGTGCACCCCCTTGCGATTTCCCATCACGCGTACCGTGCCCTGTTTTGTCATAAAATCGCACATGTTCCAGACATGCTCGCCGACGACATAGGAGAGCTTGTCCAGCGAGCGTGTGTAGGCTGCTATTGTTTCCTTCTGGTACTCTTCGGAAAACATCACGGGCGGGCTGCTGTGCATACCAGCAATTGCGTCAGCTCCAAACTCGGTTATCATGACCGGCTTGTCGGGAAACATCTGACGCCAGGCGATGGGCTCGTCGAGTGATTGTTTCTCTACAACCTCGAGGTGTCCGGGGTCGAAATACCAGGCTGCGTAGCGGTTATAGCAAATGACGTCGCAGAACTGCGCACTGCGTGAGACCAATTTGCCATTGGACTCGGGCCACGATGACTGGACGACTGTCGTGGGGCGGCATTCTGGATCGGATGCACGGCATAGCTCAAAGAGTTGTCTAAAGTACTCCTCGGCTTCTGCCTCGTAACAGGCAGGCTCGTTGGCGATTGACCACATTACGACGCTGGGGTGCATATGGTCGCGCTCGATCAGACGGACAAGCATGTCCTTGTGGACAGCGAGCGTCTGCTCGTCTACGCGGTTGTCAGAGAAAATCGGATACGATGTCCAACTGTTGAATCCAACGGCTGCTGTTTCGTCGATGACAAGGAGTCCGAGTTCGTCTGCGAGCCGGTAGGCGCTTTCATCGTAAGGGTAGTGCGCAGTTCGAAAGGAGTTTGCTCCCATGTTCTTGAGCATGGTTAAGTCCCGGACCAGGCGTGCGTCGTTATGTCCTTGTCCGACGAGGTGGAAGTCTTCATGAGTTGCACAACCCCTGAGATAAATGCGCGAACCATTCAGGAGAAATGCGTCCGGGACGACTCGAATGCAACGTAGACCAATCTTTGTCTTGTAGCGGTCATCACTACCCAGAGTGATTTCCAATGAGTATAGATAGGGACTGTCCGGCGACCACAGGTGTGGATATTCCGGATGTAGAGTCACAGTGGAGGAGGGTTGCTTCGCATTTGCGTTGGCGACCTCATGACCCTTCGCGTCTAGTATCCGGTATTGCACGGGGCAGGATCCCGTGGCCTGACAGCACAGCTCCCATCCCTGTGGCTGGTCGTTTTGGGAGAGAGTTTTTAAGGTGATGCCGGTTAAATGATTCGCTGGCAGGCTCAAGAGCCAGACCGAGCGCAACAGGCCTCCGTTATTCAGGAAATCGAAGTGGTATTCCGGGCGTTGGTGATCTTCGATGTTGATGTCTGGAATGCGCTTGGACTTCTGGCATCCCGGGGGGACCGTTTGCCAACTTAGTCGAGTGTCGATGCGAACCGCGAGCAGGTTGTCCCCTTCTTGCCATTTACCGGAGAGGTCAACCTCAAAGGGGAGTTTTCCGAGGTGAGACTGGTGAAGCTTTTCTCCGTTCAGATAAACACCAGCATGGTAGACAGCGGCTCCAAAGCGCAGCTTGTGAACTGGAGAATCATCAGGCTTTTCGAGCCGCACGAAGTACCAAGCGACACCAAAATAGTCACGCAGATCGGGGTCTTCTGTGATTTCGTTAAAGGCTGCGGGAACGGGCATGGGAATGGTGCCCGCAGGCGGTTGCGTCGCCCAGCCTCTTGCTTCACCGTCGTCTGAGGTGTCTTTTGCGAACATCCAGACTCCATCCAGTTTTTGAGCGTGCCGGTAGAAGTTGTTTTGTGGGTATAGCATGTCTATGTCTCTCGAAACTCGATCTTGGCGATGACAGGGCGAGAGTGCGTGGCGGGTTTATTTTTGAAGATTATTCAAAATAATCTTCTCCAAAGTAGTAATCGATTTTCTCCTTCAACTCAGCAGCTTCAAGGCTCTCCGTATGTCCGTCCGCAAAGACCATGTTGACGTGACCATTGTGGCGATCGACGGGGATGTAATCGTCCTTGGCAGCCTTGATTCGGTAGGGCACCGCCTGCCAGCCAGCCTGCGGGTATGTTGAACTGGTTGGGTTTAATACCTCGCTGAAAAGGGCAGTGTGTGAAGGCTCGGGGATGTTGTGAACCGAGTTCATGATCATGGGATTTTCCTCATCCGGCGCGATGAATACATAGCGGTTAGCTCCGTAGTGGGTATGCGGGTACGCTTTATCTTTATCAATTGAGGGACAGTAGAAAACAGGAAGGTTATACTGTTTGCCGGTTGTCGGGTTATAGTCGAGCGTGGTGCTTTTTGCCCCTAGGTACACCCTGAGCTCTCTGTACCAAAAGGATTGGTATGTGCCATTTTCGCTGTGACTGAGTACGGGATAACGATTGTTATGGTCCGTTGTGAACAGCAAGGTGGCGGCGCCGAGTTGGCGAAGGTTTGCGGCACACTTCGAGTTGTTGCGCGCCTCGGTTATTTTACCGAACGCAGCAAACGACAACACCGACAGCAGTGCAATCACCGTGATCGACACGAGAAGCTCGACTAATGAGAAAGCCGAACGTCTCGGCCGGTACATACTGTGCGATGAGGACGTGGTAGGGCAAGTCGACGGGGCTTTCATCTTGGGAGTGAAACAAGGAGCATTGAGGGGGCGAAGAAATCTGAGATAAATGTTACCAGTTTTTTATTGGTTAATCCTTACTGAGCTAGACATCCTTTAGCACGCTAGCGCCATATGATACGTTTATGCATCAGAACCAATGCTTTCTCGTATCGCGAAGGCGTCATTGACTTTGGAGCTGAGATGCCGTGGCATTGGGCTCTTTTGAACTTTTGGGTGATTTCGTGCTGGAGGGAGAGTATCCGCCAGTGACGCGGTGAGCATTGCGGTACTCGGAGGGTGTGGTCTTGTAGATTTTCTTAAACGACCGGGAGAAGTGGTTGCTATCGTTGAAGCCTGATGCAAAGGCGACCTCTGTAATCGTCATGACGGGGTCCCGCAGGAGACGCTCTGCCCGTCGTAGTCTCAGGTAGTATATATATTCGGAGGGCGTCTGCCCTGTGCACTGCTTGAATACCCGAAAGAATTGCCGACGTGAGAGACCGCATACCCGGCCAAGTTCTACAATCGATATAGGTTCATCAAGCTGACGCTCCATTTTGACAATGGCCTTGGCGACGCGGCGGGTATCGGAGGCCTTTTCCCCTGCGGGGTAGCTATGCCAACGCGAGAGCAAGGCAATGATCATTGCCAGTTGGGCCCGGGCAACGGCAATGTAGCCGGGATATGTCTGCTGTATCTCAACATCCAGTTCATTTGTCAGTGCCAGAAGACGGGCCAACTGCTCGGGGTTAAGGTTGAGCAACTGATTGAATTCACCCCTGTTGTTTAGTGGCGCGGCCAACTCAAAAAGGGTTCGATACGCCGGGGCATCCGGAAACTCCTGAGAGGAGAACCCGAGTAGTTCCGGGTAAAAGCAAATGTTGAGGATTTCCAGCGAGTCGGGCTTCTCGATGCTATGTTCATGGGGTCCCTGAATAACAAATACATTCCCGGCCTTAAGCTCGAACTCCTGGCCATCGATTCTATTCATGCCAAAACCGCGAATGACGATTCCTATTTCCGTAAACTCATGACGATGAACAGGGAATGCTGGATGTGAGTGTATTCTCATGACGGCGATCGGGCACTCATCCGTGCACACCCAGTCGCGCTTCAACACGAGCCCTCCATCCCGGATTTCGTAGCCTGCGAGGGTATCTGGCAAATCATCATGGTGGTAATAGCCGCGTAGGATATTCACGATCTCCGCGTAGGCTTTTTCTCCTTGGGACAGGTCGCTCATGGGGGGTATAACTCGGGAGTATCGACTCCAGTTGCGTTTAGATGCTAACATGAGATAACCATTTATCAATACAATCGGGCGTCGGGGGAGATGGAATATGGATAGCAGAAATCCAGGGCAGCAAGTCGAAGCAGATAACGACTCACTGGTACCCTGGATTCTACGCGAAAAAGGGGGACCGTGGCTTAATTAAGCCTGCCAGTTAGTTGCTTATCTTCGGGGCTTTAATTTGTGCCGTCTCCAGGCCAGGAACGTGAGTGCTGGCAGGCCAAGCAGGAGCGCAAAGCTCTTTGACTCGGGAATGACCGTTACTGAGTAACTGTCGATGTCGATAGTTCCGTTGTAGTTGGAAAACAAGCCAAACAGGCCACTGGAGAAGGTTGTGTCGGTGACGGTTGTTGTGGCCAGTGTCGTGCCTGCGAGCGAACCGGATACGACCGTGTAGGTGACGGTAAACTCACTGTTGGTTGAGGCATAGGCGACGGTTATGCTGAGCTTTTCGACCTCTGCGGTTTCACCGGAGTTATCATACATGCCGGTCTTGTAGTAGAGACTTTGGGCGAAGCTGCTACCATTTATAGATCCGGTAAATGCCAGGGTTCCAGTACTTGCCGTGGTAAATACTCGATAATAGTTGTCGGAGTCCTCTATCCCAAAGGCTAGGCCGGCGGTATTGGCATTTGTACTACCGTGAAGATCAAGAATGACAGTCATGGTAAAGTCCTCGCCGCTCCAATTTATCGTACTGGCTGTTGTCGCAGTGATATTACGTGCACCGGTAGGCGGGACAATTTCACCGGCCCCATCACTGATGTAGGAGCTTCCGCTGACGATCTCCCACTGTGGGAGAGAGTCGAGAGCTACACCGGAGTCGAGTGTGTCGAAAGAGTCAGAAAAGGTGACTTGAGCATTGGCGACGGGAGTCCCTGCCAATAGCAGGGCACTGGCTATCGAGAATAGAAATGATGTTTTTTTCATAGGGCTTGTGATCTATTAGGAGTTTTGAGCTTAGAGTTTTTTTACCACAATGAGCGGAGATCAGCCTGAACCACCGTGCCATTTGTGCGACCAAGGGTGATATATCCAGTCCAGATGGTTTGGTTCAGATGGAAAGCCTATCGTCTCACAATGAGGCTATGCCCGTCTCTTAATGTGAGCTTTGGTAGGCCCAGGCCGATGGTTGGTTATGGGCATCCCACTGCTTCCAGAGCTCGGTCATTGCTCTGACGCGTTGCGGCTCTTGCTTGGCGAGGTTTTTCTTTTGAAGGGGATCTTGGGCGATATTGTAGAGTTCAGACCTTCCACTGGGGCCATCAAATCCCAGCAGCATCCAGTCGCCCTGTCGTATTCCCCACAGTTTGTTCCAGGCATAGAGCTTATAACATAAGCTGTCGTGAGGCAGTGATGTTGTCCGGCCCGTGATGAAGGGCATCAGATTGACGCCTTCCAGTGCCGGCTGTGCGTCAGCTTCGGAGCCCGCCAGTGCTACCGCCGTCGCGGCAATGTCCAGTGCGCTAACCGGATTGGGATAAATCTCTCCAGCGGGAATCTTGCCCGGCCATTGAGCAATAAAAGGTACGCGGATGCCTCCCTCGTAGAAGTTGCCTTTGACGCCACGGAAGGGGGCGTTTGAGCCACCGCCGTGCTTGGGGTCGGCCCCGTTGTCACTGAGAAAGAAGACAAGTGTATCCTCGGAAATAACTTCATCCTCAAGGGCATCAAGTATCTGGCCGACACCGTCATCCATTGCGTAAACCATAGCCGCGTAGATTCTGCGGTCGGGGTCCTCAATGCCTTCAACGCGGTCGAGGTACTTTTGTGTCGCTTGCAGTGGGACGTGCGGGGCGGTATAAGGGAGATAGAGGAAGAAAGGGCCGGCTGAGTTGCGCTTGATAAATGAGACGGCTTCTCGGCTGAAGGCATCGGTGAGGTAGTCGGCTTCTTCTATGATGCATTCATTATCGCGATAGATATCGCTCGGGCGGTCAATATCCAGGTATTCGGTGGCCCAGCGGTAGGGCGGCCTGTAATAACTGGATCCATTGCCAAGTCCGTAAAATGAGTCAAATCCCCGCTGAAGGGGCAGGTAGCCATCCCCGGTACCCAGGTGCCATTTCCCGACAATCCCCGTGGTGTAGCCGGCCTGTTTCAGGCGAGTCGCGAGGGTGGTTTCTTCGAGAGATAGGCCCAGGTGGTCGGCATCCCGGACGGGAAAGTTAAACTCGAAGCCGCTGCGTTGTTGATAGCGGCCACAGATCAGCCCGGCTCGGCTCGGTGCGCACTGTGGCGCAGTGACGTAGCCCTGTTCAAAGAGGACACCATTTCCCGCCAATCGGTCAAGGTTCGGGGTCTTAATGTCTTTGGATCCATAAGCGCCCATGTCGCCGATGCCAAGGTCGTCTGCAAAGATCACAATGATGTTCGGTTTCGGGGCGATGTCGGCGGCCGGACAGGTTACCGGTACCGTGAAAAGCGAAGCCAGAAGGCTGGCGGCGCTTATTGCCAGAGTACGGGAAGATAGAGAATACGGAATCATAGGGACAGGGTGGGGGTGATTAGGAAATCGGATCGGTTGTATTCCTTTGGGCAACTGCTGTGTTAAAGAGGAAGCGCTTGTCCACTGACACGAAATATGTCTCGAATGGCCTCCAGATAAGCCATCCCATTTTTCATGTCGGGTTCCAGATAGCTGCCCTCTGTCCACTCATTCCAGGCGTTGATTGTCATGAAGGGGTGGGGTGGGTTGTAGGCCTTCAGTTTCTCACGGATTCTTTCCGCTGAGGCTCGAAATGCTTCCGGTGTGTTTCCGCCGATAACTGGAGTAAACGGATAGCCCCGCCTGAGGTAGCGGTCGGACTGAACAGTGCGCGGACTCGGGTCCCATCCCATGCTCAGATTCGGGTAGTACGGGAGTGGTGATTCCTCTTGGGCCCTGTCCCAATACTGCAAGTACTGCTCCTCGATGCTCTGGAAGTTCGATACCGGGAAGTGGTGCGGGGTGGCATGATGGATCCAAGTATAGGAACCGGCACTGTCAAAGCCCAGATCCTCAACGAGTGTGTAGGGATCCGAGGCGGCTTTCTCACCGGGGAGAATGGGGTTGTTCCAGATGATGGCGTTGAGGTGCAGGTCCGGAAAGCCGGCGGCGCGGACAGCGTCACGAAAGCGTTGGAGGCAGCGACGCGTATTATCCCTGGACCCGAAGCTGGCCATCAGCTTGGTCAACTCGTAGATCGAGAAATAGGGCCGCCCGTCGCGACACCAGTAGGAGGGATGGCGAAAGTACTTGTTCACACATAGGTCGATGATGCGGTCAAATGTTTGTTCGGTGACGATCCCGGGGTACAGCATTGGGGAGGTGCCTTCGGGACTTTGAATAGACGTTTTCGCAGGGTGGATGTCGATCCAGTTGTGGTTAGCCCACATAAGAGCGAAACGCATACGATCATTATTGGGCGCCTGCATGAATCCATCTTCGAGCGCGCGCTGCAAGAACGGACCGTCATCGTAGTAGTACCAGTCAAAGATAAAGGTGTCGATACCGTGGTCCGCCGCCGCATCAATACGTAGAGCCATACGGTCAGGAGAAGCCTCATCGTCATAGCCCCAAGCGGGAACCTTGGGCTGATCGTGTCCGGGAAATCTGACTTCCGCTCGCTTCATGAGGTCCCACTCCGTCCAGCCGCTCCCATGGAGGGCTTCATTACGAGCGTCAGCGTGGAAATTGGGAAAATAGTAGGCCGCCACTTCGATCGGCTTGTCTCGGAGGTTCGTTGACATAGTGTGGCCGAAGGGTAGCAGACTTGATGTAGCCCGTCCTTGATTCTGGTGACATTTCACCGCTTTCAGATGTCATCATTGTCATTGCGGAATTTAGCGGATATGTCGTAGTTGCCCTGTCTATGTTTACTTTGACAAGATCGGATTGTCTCTACGATATTGGATATCCATGACTGCCCCCCGTAATGCCTTTTGGAGTAATCTGAAAAAAACAAAAAACCGGAAAAGTCCGGAGTTGGTCGAGACGGCAGGTGTTTCGTTACACGATTTTCCTATTTCAGGTGCCATTGTCCCCCTGCACCCCGAGTACCCAGAGCACTGGCATAATTTCTACGAGATGGTGATCGTGCTGGGTGGAACCGGTCGACATCAAGTGGCGGAGATCGAACAGACGATTTGCAGCGGACACGTCTTCATTATACCGCCTAAGCTTAAGCATGCGTATCATGCGCCGGAGCACTTGAGCCTGATAAATGTCTGTTTCCGTAAAGATTTTTCAGGCCTTGATAATGGTACTTTGACGTCCGTTCCAGGGTATCAGGCACTTTTTACACTTGAGCCGAACTTTCGCCAAGTCGATCCCAAGAACCACATGCTGATGCTGGACCCGAGTCAGTTGACGACCGTGGAATACCTGGCCAAACGATTGGTCCACGAAGCCCGAAAACGTCCAGCTGGTTACGAGGCGATGGCGAGGGCACTGCTAGTCGAATTGATATGTCTACTCTGCCGCCTGTACAGTGCTGGTAGTGAGCGTCCAAAATATAACCCAAGCCGCATAGAGAAGGTACTGAAATATTTGGAAACCGAATTCCGTGAAGAGATCGACCTTTCGAGCTTACACACTCGTTTCCATTATTCTCAGCGCAACTTCTACCGCCTTTTCAAGGCAGGGACGGGGTTGACTCCGATGGCATACCTCCAGCAGGTGCGCCTCAAGGAAGCGGCACGCTTGCTGAAAGAAAGTGACTGGCCTGTGACACAGATTGCCTTTGATGTGGGTTTTCAAGACTCGAATCATTTCTCACGGAGATTCAGAGATTCCTTTGGCATGTCACCCTCGCAGTTCCGCGACGTCTGAATAGCCTGCTACAATGATTGATGGCCAGACTGGCAGAGCCAGTCAGTGATTTGGCGGCTGGGTGTAGGAAAAGTTTCCGGCGATACCATAGAATAACAAGCAGACCCGGGACTACGGGACGAAACGGTCAGCGTTATTAAGATGCACAGAAACGATGAGTGTCGTCTTTTAATGCGGTGTTTGAGCTTCTAAATCCTATGGCGAGTATTGCGAAGAAAGTTATCCTCCAGCAAGATCCTTTTGCCGGACGGTGGAAACGTCAGAGAGATATTTCTCTTTTTGAACGGGGCCAGTGGCCTGCTTCTTGGGTGCATCCAATGTCCCTGCCTGTCGAGGCTACCGTGTATGCTTATCGCCGGACCTTTTTTGTGTCCGAGGCGGAGACGATTCGCCTGCATGTCACTGCTGATGAGAGTTATAGTCTGTATCTGGATGATTGTTTGGTCGGGCGTGGTCCGGAGCGTGGATGCCCTGAGAGATGGTTTTACGATAGTTACGATCTCCAGCTTCCCTCGGGAACGTATGTCCTGACCGCTATCGTTACTGCTTTGGGGAAAGTGGGACCGCGTTTTCGTATGAGTTTTAGAACTGGTTGGTTGTGCTGTCCTGACCAGCGGAGGCATAGGAGCCTGTTGGCGACTGGTGCTTGTGAATGGACGGTTGGGCGTGTCGAGGGCCTTACCTTTGAGAAGCCATTCCCGCATGATCGCTTCAGTATGGGGTGGAACACGCAGACAGCGGGTGCCGGTAAGAAGGGGCTTTGGGGGGACGTTCGCGACGAAGGTGTCGCCCGGACTGGATTACCGGGGGCGGTTCCAGGCGAGTGTAACCGTTTTCCAGATGGCCCTCGTCTGTCCCATAGCAAACTCCATCAGTTGTCAAAGCGTCTGGATCGTATCCGGGTAGAGGCCATCCAGAACTTAACCTCCGAGTCGGTGCCTGAGACAGTGCCGGTTAGTGCTACCGAACCGGCATTGGTGACCTGTGAATGGCTTGGCTTGCTAAACGGCCGGTGCGAGGTACACATTCCGCCATCAACGCGAGTGCGGGTAGTGCTAAATCTCGGGCAGTATTTTACTGCATATTCCTTTGTCCGTGTTAGGAATGGCATCGGATCGAGTATACGTGTGCGCTGGGCGGAGTCACTCTTCGACGAACCGGCAGGAGACTCCAAAGGCCAGCGCGATACTGTGGTGGGGAAATACTTTCGTGGGGTCGGGGACGCTTTTGTTTCAAGTGGGTATTGCGATGATTTTACGACTTTATTTTGGCGGGCTGGGCGGTATGTGGAGATTCTTGTCGAAACTAAAGAGGAAGCTCTTCACCTAGTAAAAGTCGAGTTCGAGGAAACGCGATACGACCTTGAGATAAAGAGTGAGCTTGATACAGATGACGCTAGGGTTAAGGCACTCATGCGGTTGATGAGAAGAACTCTGGAGGTCTCTTCGCATGATGGGTTTATTGATCCCTATTACGAGCAGATGATGTGGGTCGGCGACTGCTACCCGACAGTATTGGGACTGCTCGCTTCGGGAGCAGACGATTCGCTGGTCCGGCGTTGCCTGACGCTGTTTGACTTTTCGCGTAATTACGAGGGATGGCTCATGGCTAGGTGGCCGGCGCGCGACCGCATGATGATTCCGACCTATGGTTTGTTGTGGATCGGGACATTGCATGTCTATTTTATGTGGAGTGGTGATGTGGGGTTCCTGCGCTCGTGCTTGACGGGAGTACGCAGCGTGCTTGAAGCGTTCTTGCGTAAACGCAACAGTGAGGGGTTGGTCGAGCTTGATTCTGGCTGGAATTTCATGGATTGGGTGCCCCAATGGGAGATGGGAATCCCTCCCGGTGGCGATGGGGGTGTAAATGCCTCACAACACTGGATGCTCATATGGGCCTTGAGGATGGCGTCCGAGTTAGAAGAGTATGCGAATGAACCACAAATGGCTCGGCGTTGGTACCTAGAGGCTGCGATGATGGCCGAAGTAACGCATCGGTCTTTCTGGTCCGAGGCACATGGACTGTACGCCGATGAACCGGGAGGTAAGAGCTTTTCGGAGCATGCGCAGTGCCTTGCTGTCATCAGCGACCAAGTTCCGGATGATGTGCATGAGCGCTTAATAAAGAATCTCCCGCATGCATGTCCAAAGATGACGATTGGGTTTGGACACGTTTACTTTGAGAGTTGCTATCGCTTGGGGCGAATAGACTGGCTCTGGGAGCGTTTGGAGCAGTGGTTTGAGTTCGCTGATCAGGGATTTCTAACCTTGCCGGAGCAGCCAGAGCCTACGCGTTCTGATTGTCACGCTTGGGGTATCTATCCCTGGCATCACTTTTATGCGAGCGTGCTCGGGATACGCCCCACGTACCCCGGCTTTGAGGCCATTTGTATTGAGCCAAAGCTTCACCACTTGAAGACCATACGCGCAACACTGTCTCATCCGCGTGGTAAGATACGGGTCGACGTTTGTGTTCAGGGAGAAAGCGTCACACTCAGTGTCAATGTCCCAGAAGGGGTCCGTGCCCGGATTAAGTTTGGCGAGCATGATCGTGAGATTTGGGGTGGTGAAGCTGTTCTCCGCATCCATTCTGTCGAGAGTGACGGGCTGTAGCTTATCTGGCAGATCGGTGCTGCTCTATGGCAATGGAAACAAGGACGCTTTTGCTGGTTCATGACATACTGTTGGCATGAATACCAATCCGCAGCAGCCCCTCATCGCGGCCTATTACTTTCCCAACTTTCATGTCGACGTACGTAACGAGCGAGTCCACGGGACTGGCTGGACCGAATGGGAAGTCCTGAAGCAATCACGCCCACGCTTTGAAAATCACCGCGCACCTTTCCGGCCGGTATGGGGCTATGAGGATGAGGCTGATCCGGAGGTCATGGCCAACAAAATACGCTACGCTAAGAAACACGGGGTCGATGCCTTTATCTTTGACTGGTATTACTATGATGATGGCGACTTCCTGAACGGCTGTCTGGAAAACGGGTACATGAAGGCCGCCGGGAGCGAGGATCATCTCTTCGCCCTGATGTGGGCCAACCACGACTGGAGAGATATCGCCCCGGCCAAGCTGTCGCAAAGTAACGATATCCTTCATCAAGGGAAAGTGACAGAGGTAACAATGCTACGGATGGCTGATGTTGTGGCTTCCCGTTACTTTAGTCAGGAGAACTATCTTCGTATCGACGGCTGCCCCTATTTCTCCATTTACGAACTCTGCAACCTCATCGAGCAGGCCGGGGGATTGGAGCAGGCCGCTGAGCAACTCCAGAAATTCCGCGAGCGCGTACGTGAGGTCAGCAGTCAGCAGGTTCACCTGAACGGAGTTGTCTTTCGGGCTCCGATTTTACCCGGTGAACGTGTCCCGATGAAGGTCGCTGATTTGATTGCAGGCTTGGGTCTGGACTCGATCACCTCGTATGTGTGGACGCATTATTGTCCTCAGTTGAATGAAGTCCCGTTTTTCCCTTATACGCAAGCACGTGATCAGTATCTGGAGGCCTGGCGAGGCTATGTGCGTGATTTCGATGTCCCGTGCTTCCCCAATGTCACGGTAGGGTGGGACCCTTCACCGCGAACCCTTGCCTCTGACACTTGGGAGATGCGTCGCTATCCGTTTTCCGGCGTTATGACCGGTAATACTCCTGAGTTATTTGGAGATGCGATTTCCACTTGTCTAAAAGAATATTCGCAGACGGAATCCTTTCAGATGTTAACGATCAATGCCTGGAACGAATGGACTGAGGGAAGCTACCTTGAGCCCGACGATTTCTACGGCTATGCTTATCTCGAAGCTATAGCCAAAGCAAAAACTGAATTTGTCAGCGCTTTATCTCAAAACACCGCGCAATGAGTATTTATACCCATCGATTTATTCGAAAAATTTTCGCTACGGGGTTGCTATCCTTGTCAGTAATAGCCCCTTTGGCTGCTGCCGATGGTCCGGAGGTTCCACGCATAGGGAATACGCTTACAGGTGTGCTGCCAGCGATTGCACCTGCTGCCGGTGAGCGCTTGTTCATGCCTTTTCCGGAGTTCCGGTGGCAGGCTCTGCCAGATGCAAATGAAAAATTGAGCGCTTTGGTGGAGTATGAGATTCAGATTTCCACAGATATCTTATTTTCTCAACTGACGGATCAGGACTGTGTCGCGCTGGCACGCTACGTGCCTTCGCAATCTCTTGCCCCGGCCTCATACTTCTGGCGTGTACGTGCGACGAAGTCTGGTAAAGCCATCAGCTCCTGGTCTGATACGTATGCATTGACGGTGACGGCCCCGGATGAGCAGATTGTTGTGGAGCGTCAAGTCGGAGCCTCTGATGATTCGGCTGCGGTCGAAGAAGCTGTTTCGCAAGCACGCAAATTAACTGCTTCTGGCAAAACTGTGGAACTGGTCTTTCCTGCAGGGACATACGTGGGATCAAACCAGCGAAACGGCACGTTCCTGAACCTTAAGGGGATCGAGAATCTTATTATTACTGGCAATGGATCATTGATTAATCTCGCGACCTATGACACGAGCTTCTCTAGAATCGAAGACTGCCGGAATGTGCTCATTCAGGGCTTTGAAGTTAACATCCCGGATGAGTTGCCGCAGACACAGGGAAGGGTTGTATCCGTAAATCCAGCGTCCGCCTCCATCGTGGTGGAATTCGAAAATGGGTATCCTAACTTTGAGGACGCGTATATCCGGGATGGGGACGGCACGCTACGTCTGATCGACTCGAAGATCGATGGGCGACTGAAGAGCGGTGTCGGGACATGGTTCCATTTTGACGGTGACAGGCGCGAGCATCTCGGTGGAAGCAAATATCGCATGTATATGAAGATGCCCAGCTACCGTACAGAGAAGGGCGTGGTCGTTGTTTCGAAAGATCTTTCTGACCTGGTTAAGGACTTTGAGCCTGGCGACCGTTTCATATATTCGCTGACCTCAACTGGTAGTGCCGTAAGTTTCGCCAAGAACTCGGTACGTATCACCTATCACGACATTACGGACTATGCTTCAGTTCGGCATTACTGGGCTTTGTATTGCAGTGAGATGCACTACATTCGCACGCGCAGTATTCTGTCCGAGGGCCGTTGGTTTAATGGGCATTCCGATGGCATCCATGTCCGCGGTAGTGAGATCGGCCCCTGGATAGAAGAAGCGGAAATTAACGGTATCGGTGACGATGGCGTTGCGCTGTATTCGCGCCCCAACCGTCTGGTGCCACAATCTTCCGTCAGTGGCACACGTGAGTTGATGTTTTTCCGGGATAATTACTTCGATCTGGAGCCGGGTAACGCAGCGACCCTCTACCGCCCGACAACCGGTGAAATCCTGTTTGAGTCAATCGTCGTGTCAGTGGAAGAACTCCCCGGTAAAAAAGCGAGAGTCACTTTCGCGGATGAAATCGACTCGGACCCGCTTTTTAATGAGGAATGGACGTTGGCAGATCAGGTCTGGAATCGCAGTAAATCATGTGGAGACTTTGCAGTGCGCAATTGCGCACTGCAAAACATCCGTCGCTACGGTACGATTTTCCGGGCGCGTAATGGACTGATTGAAAACAATCGCTACGAAGGGGTTAGTGCGGCGGCGATTATCTACCTCAATGAGCCACAGTACCCGAATGGGCTCTACGCCTCGAATATCGTCATTCGCGGTAATACTATCATCGACTGCGCCTTCGATAGGATGCCCACCCGAGTCATCACCTTTATGTTTAAGCGCCTGGGAGGAGGTGAGGCTGCTGAGAGCATGGGCCCTCGCCATATCCTGATCGAGGATAATACCATCGACGATTGCGGCCGTGAGCCGTTGGAGTTCTGGAGCACGCGAGATGTTCTACTGCGCAATAATACCGTGGATGGTGAGCCTTTGGGAAATATGCCAAGTCATTTGCAACGAAACTGTGCCAGAATCGTTTTCGCCGATAGCGAATAATCAGCATTCGCGATGGCATGGGAGGCACGACTTTTGGCAGTCCCAGCAAGGTCAACTCTAGCATTTTCCGCTATAATCCCAAACACCTCATTATGAAAAATCAGATATTCTACCCTCTAATTGCCTCACTAACGCTCTGGTTGGCAGCAAGCACTGCGCACGGTGTCTTAATCGCCAAAGAGTCCTTTCTCGACGACGGAACGACTGCTGGATGCTATGTAAACGGCCAGATGACGAGTGGCAATAATGCGACAGTTATTGTCGGAAACAGCGGGTTTTCC
This sequence comes from Verrucomicrobiota bacterium JB024, assembly GCA_030673825.1. Taxonomy (GTDB): domain Bacteria; phylum Verrucomicrobiota; class Verrucomicrobiia; order Opitutales; family Cerasicoccaceae; genus Ruficoccus. The sequence goes on from JAUTCS010000125.1 coordinate 17,004, forward strand.
ACTGAAAACGCGTGGCAAAACGGCACCGGTTCTATCAACGTTGTCGGCAGTTCGTTTTCATCAACTCATCTACCCAGTGCCGCTCTGCAAGGATCTATGCGTGTAACGAGTTATGCCAACAACGCAATTGCGCGCAATAGCAGCCGCCAGTTGGCTACAACTCCAACTTTGAGCGCAACCTATTACATGAGCGGTTTGATCAGCTTTAGCAATGGTAGTCTGCTCAACGATGGTGACTATGTCTGCGTAGGCTTTCAGGGCAATGATCTGTCCTACAATGAAACGAGCTACAGCTCCGGGATTTCATACGGGTTGAGCCGCTTGGGCGGCTCGACCTATCTGAGCGTTTTTGCTGGGGACAGTATTTATAACCTTTTGGATGTCACGGGGACCGAAAGCTCGGTGACCTACCAAGTGGTTATCCAGCTCACTGTAGACAGCAGCGGTAATGATATCCTGACCGTCGGTTACGCGGATGATAGTGATGAGTCTTTGGTGATCGCTCTTTCCGGTACATCTGTGGAAACATGGTCGGGGGCATCATCTTTGAGCTACCTGACAGCCCAGGCCGTTACGACTGGTACCTCTACCTCATCCAACGTTCCGACTTACTTCGATGAGATTTATTTAGGGACCGCTCTATCCGATGTAACGACCTTCACCTCTATCCCGGAGGCATCTACTTACTCTTGGTTGGTTGGAGTGTTTGTACTGGCGTTCGTCTATCGTCGGTTTCGACGCTAACCCTTCTTTCACCTGTATGGACACTAGCTGGTTGTGGGTCAGTTAGTGTTCATGCTTTTTTACCAGTATGCCATCTCACCCATCTATGTGGTCCCAATTCCTTCGATTTGTTCCTCGTATCAGTGCATGGCTTGTTTGCGCGTTTACTTGCTTGCCGCTCGCAAAGGGTGAGTTGGCTCCAACCCCTTTATCTACTCCGATGCCTCCTGCCAAAAAAATCGTTATCTTCCTTGTGGACGATTTCGGGATTGTTGACACCGGATGCTATGGCAGTGACTATTACGAGACTCCGGCCATCGATAAGTTGGCGCAGGGGGGGATGCGTTTTACGGATGCCTATGCGGCCTCTCCGGTCTGTTCTCCGACCCGGGCAAGTCTCCTTACCGGACGTTATCCCCACAGGCTTCATTTGACGTGTTTTATCCCGGGACTGGAGACGCCCTATACCCGGCTGAAAAGCCCGGACTGGATTAAGTATCTGCGCGACTCCGAGACGACGTTCGCCGAAGCCTTTACTGAGGCTGGGTATGAAACTTTTTTCGTCGGTAAATGGCACCTGGGGGCCGAATATGCCGGGAATGACTCCCCCAGGCAGCATGGCTTTTCGCATGTGCATCCGGGTGGAGATGTCTTTAAACCGAACCCGGAGGACCCGCACTTTGTTCGTGAGTACACGCAGGCTACCATCGATTTCCTCGATCAGCACGCAAGCGACGACTTTCTGGTCTATGTCTCGTATGATTCGGTTCATTATCCGATCTATGAGGAGGCAGCCGACGTAGATCACTTCCGTGATAAGGCCGCTTCCGCAAACGGACAAGACAACCCCGTGATGGCTGCAATGATCGCCAAGATGGACTGGAGTGTGGGAGAAATCCTGAACCAACTCGATAAACTCGACATAGAGGACGAGACCCTCGTTCTGTTCCTGTCGGACAATGGTGGCCTGATGAGCTACTATGATAATGACAGCGAGCAAGAGGTCACTGCGACGAGTAACTTGCCTTACCGGGGCGGCAAATCGAAACTCTATGAGGGAGGGATTCGGATTCCGTTTATCGTTCGCTGGCCGGGTGTTGTCGCTCCCGCAAGCACCTGCGATGATCCTGTTATTACAAACGATGTTTACCCGACCTTGCTGGATGCTGCCGGATTGGAGCAGCGTCCGGAGCAGCATTTGGATGGGATCGATCTCTGCGGGGTGCTCACTTCGTCATCGAGACTCCCGGAGCGTGCTCTTTTCTGGCATTACCCCCATTACCACACCGAGCCACCGCACGGTGCCATTCGTGACGGGGAATGGAAGCTTATATGGAACTATCAGAGCGGGGAAATCCAACTCTTTAACTTGGATGCTGACCCCGGTGAACAGATGGACCTCAGTGGGACGATGACCGGCAAAGCAGGGAAGCTTCAGCAGATGCTGAAAGACCATCTAGATGCTATTGATGCCCAGTGGCCTGCCCAAAAACCAGGCTACGAACCGGGTGCTCCAATAAGAAAGGGAGCCACGCAAGCTCCATTTGATCCATACGAATCCCATCAGGAAAATGACCCAAGAGCCTATTCGAGCAATCCGCTTTAATTAGACTTACTCGTGCCGTTGTCGCCCAAGGATACGCTCAATATATGTGTGAAGGGCTGTGCTATTGGCTCCTGAATCAATTACCGCCATGAATGCTAATGTTTGTACTGAAACCCCCGACACGAACACCGATAATGCTGCCGCATCTCAAAATGAGTCGTACGGAAAGCCGTCGGTGACGTCCACCCGGACAAAGCTATCTTATGGTGCCGGCGCGGTATCGGAGGTCCTGATGGTCAACACGGTCAAGAAATTGGCCAGTCCAGTAATGAACATTCAACTTGGTATCAACCCTGCCGTTGTGGGAATCTTACTGGCTGTGCCGCGGTTATGGGATGCGTTGACCGACCCGCTGATGGGGTGGGTGACTGACCGAACGAATACCCGATGGGGGCGGCGTAAGCCCTACATCCTTCTGGGCAGTATCTGCTCGGCACTAAGTCTGGTTGGCCTGTGGATGGTTCCCGAAGGGCTGGGGGAGATGGGGATGATCATCTGGTTCATGCTCATGTTACTGGTTTTTTATACCTGCTATACCATCTTCTTTGTGCCGTGGATTGCTCTCGGATATGAGATATCCGGCGATATCAACGACCGCACTCGATTGATGTCCTTTCGCACGTTTTTCGTGAATGTTGGTGCCTCGGTAATGCCGTGGATTCTTTACTTAACTCAGCTTCCTGTCTTCGAGAATACCTTGGAAGGGGCTCGGGTCGTTTGCGCGTTCATCGGAGTTGTTGTCATTGCAAGCGGGCTCATTGTCGTTCTGATGGTTAAGGAAGACCCTCAGTCGGTTAGGCCAATTAAAAAGGATAAAAAACCGCCATTCTGGAGCAGCATACGTGCTGCTTTGGGAAACAAGCCATTCTTGCGTCTGGTGATTATCGAGGTGTTGATGCTTTTCGGTATCTCTATCGACTACAACATCGGCTTGTATTTGAATATCTACTACGTGCACAGTGGTGATGTTCCAGCAGCCTCCGTGTGGTTTGGGTGGGGCGGAACCGGCTATAATGTCATGGCGATTGTGACGGTATTTTTTGTGCCCGCATTGTCACGTCGCTTTTCCAAGCACCGTGCGCTGGCGCTGATGTTTGTGCTGGCCTTTATTGGGGCGATCTCCCGCTGGTTTACCTACACCCCTGAGGCCCCGTGGATGGTGATCATATCGCCATTAATGACTGCATGTTCATTTACCGCTATGTGGATTTTGGTCAACTCAATGATCGCTGATATCTGTGCTGTGGATGAGGCCCAGAGCGGATTTAAACGAGAGGGGGTGTATGGCGCTGTAAACAGCTGGATTTTCAAGGCAGGTGTTTCGCTCTCATTTCTTATCGGTGGCTGCACGCTGAACTGGTGCGGCTTCGATGAGGCTCTGGGGGGAAATCAATCTTCACAGACACTCTTGCTGATGCGTGTGATATTTGCATTTGTGCCGGCGGCGGCGATACTGGTATCGATTTTTCTGGCAGCGACTTACCCTCTGAAGGATAGTGACATCCTGATGGGAAAAAAGGCGGATGCCTGACCGGTCGTGGATCAGGAGTTATCCGGAATGTAGGTATTAGGAGCATATGGTTTAGCACCTGATGACGGGAATATGGCACCTGTGTAAAGGTAGGTTAGTCTTGATTGTGATATCGTCACAATTCCCGCGGCTTATAGAAACAATAGGATGCGGAGGCCGTCGTATTCTTGCTTGGACGTGATTAACACCATTATATAAGCTAGTCCTTTTTACTCCGTTGATCTATATGCGTCTTTTTATTTTATCTGTACGCTACCATCTGCTGTTTGTGTCTTTCGCCGTAGGTGTCTTTGCCGGATTCATGTCACAAACGGCATCAATCGGAGCGCCTAATGGTGGCATGCACATTATGACTCCAGAGCAGTATGGAGGATCGCCGGATGCCAATGATAACACAGCTGCCTTTGAGGCGATGATCTCGGCGGCCAAGTCCCTAGGAGAGCCTGTTGAGATACGGCTAGAAGCTGGCGCTTTCTACCGAGTAAAGGGTAAGGAGGGGCGGGAGTGTGCTGTCATGATTTCTGGCGCGCGCGATTTGACGCTCAACGGTGAGGGGGCGACCTTGGTTATTACAGATCCATCGCGAGGAGGACTACGAACCATCAACTGCGAGCGAATTTGGATAAAGAATCTGGCGATAGACTACGACCCGTTGCCCTATACCGCGTCGACGGTTACGGCTGTCAATGTCGAGGAGAACTGGTTCGAGATAAAAATAGAAGATAGCTATCCGAGCCCCGGGCTTCCGTATTTTTCCGCCGCAAGGAGCCAGTCTGGAATGATGGTGGTTCCCCAACCAGACGGAGGCACACGGTTTGGTCCAGATGTTATTTCGCCAGAGAGCATCATTGAAACAGGAGATGGTGTTTGGCGTATCTACCCCCAAAAGCACCATGGCGGGTATTCAGACCCGATTGGCCGCAAGCGGGTGGACGTTGGTGAACAATTTGTTTATTGTGCACGCACCTATGAGCAAGCACTCTCATCGATCGAATGCGTCGATTTACTTTGGGAAAATATAACTATCTACTCCTCTCCCGGTGTCAGTAGCTATCCCCGCGGAAATGAAAGACATACCATCCGCGGCTACCATGTCGCAATTAAAGAGGGGCGTATCTTTTCCACGAATGCGGATGGCATCCATATGCGTGGTTCGCGTGGAGATGTCCTGATTGAGGGGTGTTCTTTCGAGGGAATGGGGGATGATGCCATAAACGTACACAGCTCGGCGATGGCGATATCTGCACAGCCCGCGAACAACCAGGCAGAGGTTCGCAAGCACACGTACGGCGTACGGATTGGTGACCGTGTCGTTGCCGTTAATTCTTCGACAGCCGCCAGTATCGGTGAAGCGGAAATCGTTAACATTGAGGATAAAAAGGATTGCTGGATTCTGACGTTTGATCGAGAGCTTATCCTGCCGGAGGGAAATGCTGGTAATCGCACCAAGAATGAGCATGGAGAGCTGGTTGCAAGCGTAAACCTCTACAACTTGGATGAGTGCGCCTCTCCGTTTATTATACGCGATTGTGTGTTCAATGCTTTCCGTGGGCGAGGAATATTGGTGAGTGCGCGCGAAGGGGTAATCGAGGATAATATCTTCCGAGATCAGGAAGGGTGGGGTGTTGTTATGAACTATGAGTCAAGCCGTTGGGCCGAGGGGCCGATTGCCTCCAATATTACGATCCGAAACAATACATTCATAAAGCCGTACGGCGCACATCAGCCAGCAATTATTTCTGATATTACCGCTCGTAGTAATGGAGCACCGATTATGGGTTTCTTTGAAAATATCAGCATAGAAAACAATGTTTTCTATGGCTGGGAAGAGCCGATACGCATGAGATTCGTGAACGGGATGATGATGGAAAATAATGAAATTCGTCCTGGCGTCATGACTGAGTAGAGGGTGTTCCCGCGCTGGCTGAGCTTTATTACTCGATCTATTACGACCACGCCTGCCGGAGCATCTTCCGATGAAGGTAGTCGTACTCGACCCCGACGAGGTTAAGGCGCAACCACAGGCTTGGCGCTTGATGGGAGAAACGGTCAGCGACGGAGCGCGACAGCGCGAAGATGGCGTAGCCCTGCAACGCAGGGTGAGGAGCGCGGGTGCCCTCTGGGCAGCGTGACGAACAACAGCTCGACTACGAGCCGGGACGCTTTTGGAAGAAGCGGCTCATCCGCCGCAAGTACGTCCGTCGCTATGCGCCTTTTACGGCCCCAGTCTCGCTCCACTGCCGCCCTGCCTGCAGGAGCGCTGCCTGGCCACGCCGGAGCTGATCGCTCATGTCGTGATCAGCAAATACGTCGACCATCAGCCACTGTATCGGCAGGAGCAGATTTGCCACCGCCGCCACGGTGTCGTCATCCCGAGGCAAACGCCATGCCGCTGGGTCGAACTGGCCGCCCGTTGGTGTGGCTTACTTTACGAGGCAAGTAAGCAGCAGCAGATGCACAGCCCTTACCTGCAAATCGACGAGACGCCCATCCGTTTACCTGGAACCGGGCCGGGGCAAAGCTCCGCAGGTCTACTTTTGGGGCAGCAGCGTGCCTGGCGGCGATGTCATTTACCACTGGCAGCCGGACCGCTCAGCCGAGCGCCTGCAACGCATCGTTGCGAAGGACTTTACCGGTACCCTCCAGTGTGACGGCTACGCAGCCTATCCGAGCTTTATTAAACAACGCGATGGACCCATCGAGCAGGCCGCCTGCTGGGACTTCGCAAGCTATCTCCGGAAGCTCTGATCACCGGCTACACTGTCATTGAGTTATTCGTGCTCTCGGGACTTTGACAGTTGCCTCTTCCTGCTCAGCCCGGGAAGGTAAAAATAAACTCGCTGCCTTGGCCGAGTGCACTCTTCACTTTCACGTGGCCACCGTTGCGTTCGGTGAAATCCTTGACCAAAAGCAACCCGAGTCCTGTGCCGTTTTCACTGCGTGTTCCCAACGTAGACTTATTTCCGCGGATGAGGAAAAGCTTGCTCACCGTTTCCTCGCTCATCCCGACTCCAGTATCCTTAATCGAAATGATAACACGCCCATCTTCTTGCCGGGCTGAGACGACGACTTGTCCGCCCTCCTCCGTGAACTTGAGTGCGTTGCTGATGACGTTGTTCAAGATCACGAGAAAAGTGGCGTGATCGATCTGAAGCCTCATCCCGGGGGGGACCTGATCTATCAGAAATATCTCTTTGGCTTTCGCCGCAGCGGTATGCGAGGCGAGGGATTCCTCCACAATATCCTTCAGGACGACGGACTCCTTTTCTATCTTGATCTTGTCGCTTTGAGATCGAGCCCAGTGCAGTAGGTTTTCCAGCAGTTCGAAGGTGATTCTTGAGGAGTGGTCGATCTCCTTGATGAACTGTAGGCGCTCTTCGTCGTCAAACTTGTCATAGTCCTCAGAGAGGATGTAGGAATAACCCAGTATGGCATTAAAGGGGTTTCGCAAATCGTGGGCGATAATCGAGAAAAACGTGTCCTTGGTCTTGTTCGATTCGAGCAACTGCTTGTTTACGCTGTCAATTGAATCGATTTTCAGCTTCAACTCGTGAGCCATATGATTAAAGGACCCGGCCAATAATTGCAGTTCTCCTTTCGTGTCTAGCTCAACCGTTGTTTCCAGGTTCCCGCGGCCGATTTCAGCTGCACTCTCCACCAGTTGCATCAAAGGCCGGGAGATGGAGCGGGAGATCAGCAGTCCGACTCCGATTGAGAGCAGGATGCTCAGAATCGACAGGTAAATCCCCAACCGGATCGCGGTTTTTACCCGAACATTCAACTGACCGATCGCCCACTGGATCTCCGCTTCCTCAGCGGCTGCCAACTCAGCGGCAACCACCTGTATTTTGCGAGCTAATGGCTCCAGATCATTTTCAAAATGTTCATAAGTTTCCTTTTCCTGCTGTGCGTCATGTAGTGCGAGTAATCCGTCCAGTTCTTGAAAGAAATTTGGCATAAGATCGAGTATGGCGTTAAGCCTCTTCAGTTCTTCCTCATCACTTCCTTCCCGCTCGGCTCCCAAATGGGTCGCGGACTTCAGCTCTTCCAACGAGGCTTTTAACTTCGGAACCGCCTCTTGTATCTCTTTTCTTGCCAAGTCAATCTCGTCCGGTCGCTCGGCCACCTTGGTTTCCAGCAGTATCTCCCGGATGTTTGATTTAATCCGCTGGACCAAATACGCGACACGATAGGATTCAATGACTTCTTTCCGCTTCGTGAGTTCTATGTCGTCAACCTGACGAATAATTTGGATATTATCCCGCAACGCATGGTAATCCACCGCCATCATGATGGCAACAACCACAATGAACCCGAGAATGATCCTTTTCCAGATCTTCATGCCTTCAGAATTATCGAAAACCCGTTTGGGGTAAAGGACGGAATAATAGCCAACCTTAGCCCACGGCCTTATTCGCGCTGAATGATAAATTTCCCATGAGGGCGGCGTGTTAAGTCTACCCTCGAACGTTGTACCTATGGCCGCTCAGAAAACCGCAAGAGGAACCTGGCGCTTTCATTGGGACGGCTGATCAAAGCGATGCTTCCGCCTTGGGCGTCCATCAGCTCCTTGGCATGGGCCAGTCCCAGGCCGAACGAAGATTCCCCACCGGTGGGCCGGGCGGAGAGCCGTTGGTTGCGCTGAAAGAGGCGGTCATAGTCCCGGGCCTCGAATCCGGGGCCTTCATCGGAAACAATCAACTGGAGACCCCCGTTGAGGGCCGTGCCCGTCTGGATGGCAACGGTGGTTTGTTCCGGCGAATACTTGATCGAGTTGCTGACCAGGTTATCCAAGACTTCCGTCAACAGAACCGGGTCGGCATAGACCGCCGGGCTGCCCTCAGAACCAAACACCAGCTCGATCTTTTTACGCATGGCCTGCCCCGCGTTTCTCACCTTTACCGATTCATAGATTTCGGGTAGCGAAACAGGCTTCATATTCGGCTGCATCTGGCCACTGCGGTTGAACTTTGCGTTGAGTAGTTCGCTTAACGTGTTCAGGGCATTATCGGCGCATTCCTTCATCGCGGAGAGGAATTCCGTCAGCGTCTCTTCAGGATTCTCATCCAGTTCATCGCTGTCGGGGTCGAGCAGTAAGGCGGCCAGGCTGCTGATTGAGGCAATGGGGTTCCGAACATCGTGAGCAATGATGCCAATTAATTCGCTCTTCTGTTTCAGCAGATGTTCGAGATCCTGGCGCTGCTGCTGGAGCCGGAGGTGCGTGCGCACGCGAGCGATAAGCTCCGATGCGTGAAAGGGTTTTGTGACGTAATCGACAGCTCCCGCCAGAAACCCCGCCTCAATATCAGATGTTTCCACCCGGGCAGTCAGAAAAATGACAGGCGTATGTTCGAACTTATCCAGGGATTTGATTTGGCGGCAACATTCCAGGCCATCCATGCCCGGCATCGCCACGTCCAGCAAAATGAGGTCGGGCTCGTGCTCTTCCAGCCAGGTCAGCGCATCGGAGGCGCTGAGGGCAAATGCCAAGGCAATGCCTTCTTTTTCCAGCGTATTGCCCAGCAGCTTCAGGTTTTCGGGTTGGTCGTCCACTGCCAGAAGCAGAGGGGCATCCTGAGGGGGTATGGGTTCGATGAGTTTCATGAGGGCTAGCGGGTTAAGGTGTCGGCGATGGCAGGCAGCAATTGGCGGATGCGGGATATATCAAATGATTGGGTCGCTTCATGCAGATTTTTACCCAGTTCATCGAGCCGGGGCGAGCCATAACACGCCGAAGTTTCAACGATGCGAGCAGCCAGTTGTTCGATTTCGCTGATGACGAGAGCATTTTTCTGTCTCAGCACCCGCTCCAGCAACTCCTGCCTGAGTTCATCCGGAATGGCGGCCATATCTGCTTGCGCTGAGGATGAGGGTTGGGGAAAAGGGGCGATTGTCCCCGGGCGGATATTCCCTTTCAACCAACGGTGGCAGGTCCTCAGGAGCAGGTTGGGGGGAATGGGTTTGATCAGGCATTCATCAAAACCGTAGTTGAGGAGGGTGGAGGCGTCCTGCTGGAGGCTTGCGGTGATGGCAATAATGGGTGTTTGCGAGAAATCGGCATGGTTGCGCAGCCGTTGGCAAACCTCACGTCCGTCCATATCGGGCATGGATAGATCCAGCAGAATCAGGTCCGGGTGATGGGTATGGGCCATCTTCAGACCCATGGCACCGCCGGTTGCCTCCAGTGTTTTCAGTTGCGGGATTTGCTCAAAAATCGCCCGCATCAGTTCCCGATTGGCAGCCACATCTTCGACCATGAGCAAGGTAGCCGGAGGAAACTCAAGGCGGGCGATGTCTTTTTCGTTTCCATCGGCGGCTTCCACAGAGACGACAGCCTCACGGATTTCCGGAACCGTGAAGAAGAAGCTTGTTCCTTCCCCCACCGTGCTTTTGTAGTCCAGCCTACCACCCATCAGCTTGACCAGCTTCGAGCAGATAGCCAGCCCCAGCCCGGTGCCGCCGTGGGCCGCCCCCTCGGCCTGCTCGAATTTGTTAAAAGCGCGTTCACGGAACGATTCGGGGATACCGCAACCGGTATCGGTGACCGAGAACTGGAGCGTATAAGCATCCCCCTTTTTCTCAAAACCGAGCTTGACGGTAATGGAACCGTGATCGGTAAACTTGATCGCGTTCGAGATCAAGTTGAGCAGGACTTGCTGGAGGCGAAAGCCGTCGAGATTCAGGTAGGAGGGAAGCCCTTCCTGAATATTGATGATCATCAAGACACCCTTGGTGGCGGCCTGAAGGTGGAAAACGTCCTTGAGTTCATCGAGCTGTCGTTCGAGGTGGACGGGTTTGGTGACCAATTCAATTTTATCGGCTTCGATTTTGGCCAGGTCCAGCAGGTCGTTGATCAGTCCGAGCAGAGTTTTGCCGCTGGAGCGGATCGACTGGACAAACTGCCGGTGCCGCGGCTCTTGAATTTCGTTGGCCAGCAGTTCAGAGAAGCCCAGGATGGAATTCATCGGGGTGCGGATTTCATGGCTCATATTGGCCAGAAAGTTGGATTTGGCCTGATTGGCACTCTCGGCCCGCTGGCGCAGTTGATCCAGTTCCTTTTCCCGCAGCACATCGGCAGTGATGTCTGCGGTGAATATCATAATACCCCCGACGGAATCGTCGGTATCATTCCACGGGCGGATTTCCCAGCGCAGGTACTGGTCATGACCCCAACCGTTCGGGCGCCAACTGTCGCGCTCGCTGAATGCGACCTCTCCCTCCAGACAACGGCTGTGGATGGCTTTCCACTCCTCGCCGATTTCTGGGAAGATATCATAATGACTACTGCCGATGATGTCTTGCCCTTCGAGCTTATAGTCCTGTTTCCACCTATTGCTGGCGGCAAGATAACGCATACTCCGGTCAAACATGGCGACAGCGGCAGGTGAATGGGTGACATAGGCTTCCAGGCGAGCCTTCTGCCGGTTCAATTCCTGCTGGGTTTGTTGCAACTCCTGATACCGATGACGGTTAAGGTAAACCAGATGGACGAGGGCCGCGAAGATGACCGCGATACAAACCCCCTCCAATAAGAAAAAAATGCCCAGACGCTGGTCCACTTCGACGCTATCCTCATCGACATAGATTTCGAATGCGAAATGCGGGCTTAAGCTCACATAGGCGATGCCTTCACCGGGAGAGCGAGGCGAATCCCAAGCCTGCTTCAGCAGGCTGACCTTAAAGTGAAACAAACCGCGTGGCAGCTTTTCAAGGGGGCGGATGGCATCCTTGACCAGTTGTTCCTGGTCCACAATGGCCGTCAGGCGGATCGTTGAAACAGTGGCGCTTGAGGGGTCAACTTCATTAATCGTGTAACAAATCTTGCCCGCTGTAATCGCCTCCGGCACCGCGGTGACAGGAGCGAGGTGTTGCGCCTGGGGCTCTCCGTTCAACCATTGGTTGTAGCGCTGTGCCCCGGATTCAGGTGCCCACCAATCGATATTCTTTGTCGGAATTTCCACCCGTAGATATTCAGCCGGGGAGTAGTGGCTGAAAAAAGCCGACGCATCCGTTTCCCATTGTCTTTGCTGCTCGGAGTCTAAATACCCGGCATGATGCGCCATCTGGGAGAGTGCGCTGGTCAGTTTCTCGTTGTACAAATCGAGCAAACCTGCCAGCAGATTGGCTCTCAGGCCGGCCAGTTCGATTTGCCGTTGCCGGGACTGGGCATGGAATCCCAGAAAAATAGAACCGATGGCGAAAATGGTGCCGAAAAATGCCGGTGCCCACATCCATCGAAAAGCTTCCCCGTGGAGCGCTCGCCCGCAACGAAAACGCTGCATGATAATCGCAATCGACAGTAAGAAGAAACCGGCGGCGGTGTGAATCGCCATTTCCGACAATCTGGCACCCAGCCAGATGACACGGGGGATATCTACGATATAGCAGAAAAGCGATGAGCCGGATAGTCCGGCCAAGAAGCAGGAAAGGGACACGATCCCGACTTCCACGCGCGGGCTTTTGCCGGGAACTATGCATAAGACAAGGCTGATTGAGCCCAGGATGAAGCAGAGGCTAGTCAGCAGGGACATACGGCCCGGCGCGGGCGAATTATCAGTAACGAACGGTTCGCCCAGCAGAGTGTCGACCCCAAGGTTCCAGCCCAGCGCATGCTGGATCAGGTTCAGGATGCCCCATACCAGCAATCCAGCGGTGAGCAGGCGTTCCCAGTGCCAATGATTCCACTTTGGCTGGGTGGATAAGACAAAGAGAGCCCCGGCGAACAAAAGAAAACCAATCGCTGTGGTCGTCTGCATCGGGGCGAGGCCTGGAGATATCTGGACCAATATCCGGCTTTTGACGATCCACCCCAGAATGACCACCAGAGCGACAACTCCGACGACCAGCGATATCGCTATTGTGACCGGACATTTTCGGCATTCATCGCGTTTATCATGTGATTCTGCCATGCCCCCACTTTTCAGAATATTTGTTTTCAACGCGACTGTTTAGTGCGTTAATTTGACGGACATGTCTGTCTCTGTCATGTTTGGCGTTGAGCGAATGAGACGGGAGCCACAGTGATTCTAAGGCCTTCAATAACGAAAAGAGCCCGGCGACGCCGGGCTCTTCAACGGGATGGTATGATGGGGCTTGCTGGCTGCGTGCTGGGCCTAGCAATTCTTGTTACGGCGGTACCGCCTGAAGCCTAAGGCAAATAATCCAGTGCCGATCCCCACCATAAAAGCCGTTTGGGCGGGTTCGGGAACTTGCTCAGCAGTGATGGATGACAAAGTTGCGGTATCCGCTAAATTAAAATTAGTAGCAGCAAAAGTAACAACGGAGCCTACGGACACAAGCAGAGGAACATCCAAGTTATAATTGCTGGCTGCAATGGCCGACAGCATAATCGGGTCGCCCCCATCTACTGAAAGAGTGAAATCACCACCCGTTCCAATCACGCTGCCAATTGAGTAACCGGTTATGTAAACATCGGTATCGAAACTCAGGTCGAATGTTGAAACCGCAACAACAGTTACATCTGTCGAGTTGCTGAATACAATGCCTTGAGGTGTCGCGACGAAGAGTCCTGTTCCAGTGCGCGTCTGAACCGGGGCATCAACCGTGAGTGTTACGCCTGCAATCGTCTGCACTTGCTGGTCTGTGCCAGCGAGTGCATCTCCAAAAGGAAACGAGATAGCGTGCAATGCCGGAGCGCAGAGGGCTGTGCAGAGCGCAAACAGGATAGTAAGCTTGTACATAGAATGTAAGGGTGTGGTGTGAAATACAGGTCAGGTAGTAAGAATTGGAGTAGTGTGAAATGCAGGCATCGTCAACCTGAAAATATCACAAATAAAAGAGTTGTAGGCATTGTGGTTTATTAATCCATGTCGGACATAGACTTGCGCATCTTTCCTGTAGGAACCACATATTTGAACATGCGTCTCCAGTCGCATTTTTACAAAATATTAGCACGCGGATGAACGATATTTGGCCGGTGGCCACACCTCGATCCAGATATTCCCCAATACCTTGAGCAAGTCGGCATGATACGATTCGCTTGGGACTTCGGCCTCGGCACTGCCCCGGTCCCCCCTAAGCCTTAAAGTGATCTTTGGCAGCTAAAGATTTCACCTTAGCAATTTGTAAAAACTGCCGATTGCAGATTACTTCCCCAGCAATGCATTTCCTCTGTTTCATCAAGCCCCGAGGAGACTGTCTCTAACACCAATCCAAACAAACGACGTGGATGCTAAATCTCATGGTGACTGGTCTGGCGGACACGCCTGGACGCACTTTGTCGACAACCTGACATCTTTTCTGATCTTCTGCGTTATCGGGCTCATTATCCTTCGCTACTTCAAAAGACGTTTAAGCCGTGATAATGCTTGGGGAGGCTATTGCCTGAGCGGATTTATATTCCTGTGTGGAGTGAGCCATCTGGCCGAATCTCTGGCACTGATTTGGCCCTCCGAATTTTTGCTCTGGAGCCTGGATATCCTAACCATCACATCGGCATTCCTGACGATTGTCCTGTTCATTCCAATGCTTCCTCAGTTGTTGAAAATACCGACGGTTGGCGATCTCCAGGGGGAGATTCGCCGCCGGGTAGAAACTGAAGCCCGTTTGCGGGATAGTGAGGAAACGTTGAGAAGTGCGTTCACCCATGCCCCTATCGGCATGTCCTTGGTATCCACGGCAGGCCAATGGATGCGGGTGAATCAACAGGTCTGCCAGATTGTGGATTACCCCGAGGAAGAGCTCCTTCAGATGACTTTCCAACAGATCACCCATCCCGAGGATTTGCATTCCGACATGGATCTGCTGAAAGCCTGTCTGAGGGGTGAGCGCGATTCCTACTCGATGGAGAAACGTTATATTCGCAAGGATGGCTCTGTGGTCCCCATTCAGCTCTATGTTTCGCTGGTGCGCGATGCTGCCAGGCAGCCCCGTTTTTTTGTGTCGCAGATAAAAGACATCCGCCAGGATAAAGCCTTGCAGCAGCAGCAGAGAAAACTCATCGGAGAACTTCAGCAAAAAACGGACGAACTCCAGCAGATTGTTTATGTGGCTTCCCACGACTTGCGTTCCCCATTGGTCAATATTATAGGATTCAGTGATGAGTTGAAGCACTGCTGCCATAACCTGAAGACAGCGGCTGCGGGCGGAGACCATACTTCGATTGGGGCTATTATAGACGGGGAGATTCCCTCGATCCTGGAATTCATCACCTCCAGTGCGCAACGGATGGATCAGCTCTTGAACGGCCTTTTGCAGTATTCCCGGATGGGACGCTATCCAATGACACTGGAACTCATTGACATGAATGAACTGGTGCAAGGACTAAGCAACGAGTTCTCTGTCCAGTTAAGGAAAATTGACGGTCATTTCGTGGTGGAGACGCTCCCCCCGTGTTATGGCGACGCTATCCTGGTCAGCCAATTGATGAGTAACCTGATCGATAACGCCATCAAGTACCGCTCGCCGGAACGTCGCCTGGAGCTCAGAGCAACGGGAGAGCAAGGAGTTGGAGTTGTCCGCTATACGCTTGCCGACAACGGCATCGGAATCGCTCCTGATCATCAAGCTGATATTTTCGACATTTTTAATCAAATCAACCCCTCCGAAAGCACAGGAGAGGGCTTGGGCTTGAGCATTTGCAGTCTTATCGCTAATAAACTGGGCGGTCGCATCTACGTGGAATCCGTTGCCGGAGAAGGGGCCGCTTTCCACATTGAGATTCCGATTGCCGAACGTTATCCTGATATTTTGAGACCTGAACAAGAACCCGGTAACTCCTTGTTTTCGATCCTGCCATGAACCAATCCGTTGACCCATCCCAGCTCACGATTATCCTCGCCGATGATGATGTCGGGCACCGCTTGCTGATTAAGCGAAACCTGCGTCGCAGCAACATTACCAATGAGATTCTGGAGTTTGGTGATGGCGAGAGCCTGATCAAGTTCCTCATGGGCTGTAAGGAGGACCCTGTGCAGAAAAACAGGCGCTTCCTTGTCATGCTGGACATCCGCATGCCCCGGATGGATGGCACACGGGCTCTGGCCATCATCAAGCAGGACCCGGATCTGAAGCGAATCCCCATTATCATGCTGACGACCACGGAGGACCCTCAGGAGATCGAACGCTGCCATGATCTTGGCTGCAATAGCTATGTGAAGAAACCCATTGACCACGAACAGTTTATAAATGCAATACGACAATTGGGACTTTATCTCTCCATTGTCGCCGTCCCTAGCCTTAAATAATACTCGTCATGCCCGACTCCTTTCACCCCCAAACGCATACCATCCTCATCGTCGAGGATGATCCTGGCACTCGACAGCTGATCGGCATGAGGCTGAAGCGAAGGGGGATGAATATCTTGACGGCAGGCAGCGGCCGGGAAGCCATTGAGCAATTGGAGCATGCCTCTGAAACGATAGGTTTGGTACTTTTGGATTACCGGTTGGTGGACACCAACGCCGAGAAGCTCATCAAGGAGCACTGGGCGCGTTTGGGTAACCCGGCTTTTATCGTCCTGACTGGGTTCGGGGACGAGCGTGTTGCCGTCAAACTGATGAAGCTGGGAGCGGAAGACTACATCGTCAAAGACAAAGATTTTCACGAACTACTGACGGAAGCGGTTGACCGTACCCTCCAGCATCTGGACAGCCAGCGCCGGGTGGAAATAATGGAGAAGCAGTTGCGCGAAAGCGAGGAACGACTGGCTCTCGCCCTTAATGTGGCCGGTGTGGCCGTCTGGGACGTCGATGTGGAGAAAAACACGGCGATTGTGTGCGAGCGATGGTGCCGCTTGATAGGGCAGTCTTATCCGCCGGGCCCCGTACCACTGGAGGTACTACACGACCATGTTTATTCGGAAGACCGCGAAAAAATCCATGCCGGGTGGGCGCATTTCCTGAGGCAGCCGGAAAAGCTCTATGACGAAACCTACAGGATTCGTGACATCCAGGGAAACCTGCATTGGGTGCACGATCAGGGGATTGTCGTTCAGAAGGATGCGGATGGGACCGTTCAGCGTGTGATCCGCGCCATCAACGATGTCAGTGAGAGTAAACGCATTCAGGAGCTGGAACTTCAGATGTTGCGGGCTCAGCGCATGGAAACGCTTGGCACACTGGCCAGTGGCATCGCGCATGATTTTAACAATGTGCTGGCGGCCATTCTTGGCTTCACTGAGTTGACGATGCGTTGGGCGGATCGCCCCAAGGATGTTGTCGAGAATTGTGGGCGAGTGATCATGGCTTCTCAGCGTGCCAAAGAAGTGATCCGGCAGATACTCCTGTTTTGCCGGGATACTCCTCCTCAAAAGAAACCGCATGATCTTAGAGCGATTGCTGACGAGTTTATTGAGATGTCAAAGGGCTCGCTGCCTGATTCAATCACCGTAAAGCGGGATTATCGGGTGGAACAAGCCGTTGTCGACGCCGATGCCGGGCTACTAGGCCAAGTCGTTACCAACCTGCTGACCAATGCGGCCCAGGCCATGCCTGATCGGACTGGCACGATCCTTGTGCGTGTCGATACCTTCCGCGACCTTGATGTAGATATTTCTGATCAGGTCCCTGACCACGTGGCACCTGCCAGTGGTTACGTCTTGGAAATACATGACGATGGCAGTGGCATTGATCCCAAGAGCCTGGGACACATCTTTGAACCCTTTTACAGCACCAAGGCGCAGACTCAGGGAACCGGCCTTGGCTTGGCTACGGCCCAAGGGATCGTCCACTCTCACGACGGTATCATCCGGGTCGAGAGTGAGCTTGGCAAGGGGACCTGTTTCCGAGTCTTCTTACCCGCGGGCAAAGTTGCCTCTCAGGGGGCGCAGCCATCAGAACAAGCGGCCATTAGCTGCAAAAAAGGCAGGCGTATCCTCTTTGTGGACGACCAGCACCTGCTGGCCGAGGCAAACTCGCGGCTGCTAGTGGAATGCGGCTATGAAGTGACGACTTTTAACAATCCGCAACATGCCTTGGAGCATTTCAAAAACCAGGATTCCGGCTACGAACAGGTGATCAGCGATTACAGCATGCCCCAGCTTACCGGCGTACAATTACTCAGAGAGCTGACACAAATCCGCCCCCAGCTCAAATGCATATTGATCACGGGAAACCTGGAGACAAATTCCAACGTGCTTGATGAACTCCCTGAACAAACTGTTGTTTTGCGCAAGCCCTATTCCCTGAACCAATTGCTTGAGGTGATCGAGAATCAGCAATCTTCCGCTCCTGGGGTTTCATGTATCCGAGATGTTTCTTTCTAGATTGGCACGATCAAGGCTTTTTTGTCTCCACATTTTAGGCCAGGCAAAAATAATGCACTCTGTCGTTGCGGCTGGATGTTGATTCGCCATCCGTGTCCTGGGCTCGGAAAATTCAGGCATCGCGTTTGACCCGCACGTAAACGCGGTCATTGCGGCGGACGGGTTCTGGCACAGGAAAGGTGATCTCGTCGCCGGGTTGGGCAGCCGTTAGGATTTGCTCCTCCATGCGCATTTCAGGACAGGGAAGGGCAACGACGCCCGTGGTGGGGCCCTGAACCATGATTTCTTCGCCCATCTTTATCCCGTGGTTTTCTACGCGAATGTGCGCGATCCCGGACTTTGCGTAGTAGTTGAGGACACGCCCGAGGTGAAACTTGCGGTGCGAGGCCGCACTGCCTCCGGCATCGCTCCAGGCGTTTGCAGGTTGACCGTGGTAAAAGCCGTCCGAAAAGCCCCGGTGGTAAACACTTTCGAGGCGGGTCATCTCTTCGGCCTTGAGGGTGGCGAGGCCATCCTCCCAGTCGGGGGCGGGGTTGTCAGGGTGGGTCATGCAGTAGTCGAGTACGCGGCGGTAAGCGGTGGTCACCAGTGAGACATACTCCGGATTGCGGTTGCGGCCTTCGATCTTGAAACTGTGGACACCGGCCTCGATGAGCTGTTCGATAAAGGGCAGGGTGCAGAGATCCTTGGGGCTCATCACGTAATCGAGACCGAGGTCGAAGGCCAGATCACCGTCTTTGGCCGAGACGGTGTATTCACGGCGGCAGGGCTGGAGGCACTCACCCCGGTTGGCGGATTTGCCGTATTGGTGGTAGGACATGAAGCACCGCCCGCTGACCGCGACACACATCGCGCCGTGGGCGAAGGTCTCGAGTTCAACCGAAGCGAGCCCGTTTTCGTCGAGCTCTGTGCGTATCTGACGAATCTGCTCCAGCGTGCACTCACGGGCGAGCACGGCGCGGTTTACGCCCAGGCTCTCGTGGTAAAAACGCAGTGCGGTGGTGTTGGCGACCGAGGCCTGAGTGGAGAGCATGACGGGCAGCCCGCAGCGGCGCGCGGCGAGCAGGACTGCCGGGTCCCAGGCGATAATGGCGTCAACGCCCGCCTTGGCGGCACGGGGAAGGAGCTCATCGAGCACGCTGCGCTCGTCTTCGTAAACGATGGTGTTGACGGTCAGATACGCCTTTGCGCCCGTGGCGTGCGCCTGGCCGGTGATTTTCGGAAGGTCGGCGTCCGTAAAGGCCGACTGCGAGCGCATGTTGAAATTTTCCGCGCCAAAGTAAACCGCGTCCGCTCCTGACTTGAGGGCCGCCGTCAGGCAGGTGAAGTGACCCGCTGGCGCAAGCAGCTCAAGCTTCTTGCGCCGAAGGCTGGCGGTGTGGTCCGATGATCCCTCCATGCAGAGCATATAAAAACCGGAGGTGCCCTTCAGGCAAGCGTGTTGCAGGACCTACGGGAGTTTCGTTGTGCGGTGCAGCTTTTTCGCGCCGCCAAGCGAAAGTGAAGAGAGGGGAATAAAAACCCCGGCTGCGCAAGGCGAGCCGGGGTTTGCGTGAAGTTAGCGAGTCGCAGGTTGCGGTCAGCAAGTCTTTCGGGCGCGGCGGCGCTGCCAGACCACGATCGAGGCTCCGAGGGCCAGGAGCAGCGCGGTGACGGAGGGCTCCGGTACCGCCGTGAAGTCGAGGTACACGTCGTCGCCCTGTAGCGACACGGCGAAGCTGCCGATGCCCGCGGTAAACTCATTACCGAAGGCGTCCTGCGAAACCTGAATGTCGCTGAAGACGAGCAGGTCCACGTCGGGGGTCAGCGCGTTGTCGAAGATCAGCCATGACTGGTTGGTGTCCCAAAAGGCGTCGGTGAAGTTGACGATGGAGGAGGTGCCGTTGAACGACAGATAGAGCGTCGCCGACGGGTTGATAGTCAGGAGACCACCGGTCACATCCACCCCGTCGAAGTTCGTGCCGCGGCCACTGGTGCTGTTGGCGATGAACTCGATTTCGACCGAGGAATCTTCGGTCAGGGTCAGCCCGTTGGTGAAGGTCAGCACGCCGGGCGAGTTGCCGGGGGCGAGCAGGCCGCTGACGGTGGTCGCGGCGTTGATGACACCGCTGCCCATCAGCCCGGCCCCGTTGTTGACGACGAGTGTGCCGCCGAGGGAGCCATTGACCGCGAGCATGCCCTGCGCGATGGAGAACTCACCGATATTGGTGCTGGTGCCGGTCAGGGTGAGGTTTCCGAGACCCGTCTTGACGAGATTACCCGAGCCGGTGAAACCACCCGCGAAGCTGGCGTTGAAGCCGTTGGTGTCGATGGTCGAGGTCGTGCCGGTGCGCAGCTCAGGGTTGATGCCGGAGGACACGCTCAGGTTGCTATCGATCACACGCAGGGTGCCGCCACCGAAGCGGAAGTTGGCCGCGCCACCGTTGCCGGTACGGATACGGTTGCTCCCGCCGGCTTCGAGGACGCCGCCGTCGAGGTTGTAGGTGCCGGTACCGCGCTGGCCGATGACGAGGTTGCCGCCGTCACGGATCGAAACCGTGCCGCCGGTCTGGTTGACCGTGCCCGAGCCGGTTAGAGGCTCGGTGTCCTGGGCGCCGCCCAGGAGCAGGTCCGTCCCTTCGGTGAAGATGAGGTCGCCTCCGCTGACGTTGAGCGTGCCGTTCCCTGTACCCCAGGTGCCGGAGCGTCCAAGCACCATGCCGTTGGAGCCACTGACATTGATCGTGCCCGCGATGAGGTTGTACACGCCGGTGGCCTGATTGCCGATGTGGATGATCCCGTCGTCGGAGAGCTTGTTGACGATGCCGCCGGTCTGGTTGACCGTGCCCGAGCCCGTCGTGCCAAAGCCGCCGACGTACATGTCCGAGCGGATGGCGCCGTCCGTGGCATCCCCCAGGTTGAGGACGCCCCCATCGATGTTGAGGATACCGGTATTGGCCCCGGTATCTTGGCTGCCCACGAGGACATCCGCGCCGTTGGTGAGCTTCAGGTTGATCGTGCCGTCGGTGAGGGTGAAGGTGCCGTCGGCCACGCCGAGGACGGAAGGCTCGGCCCCCACAAGCAGGCGGGCTAGGTCCGTGGTGCCCGAGCTGTGCTCGATCTCGCCTTGCTCAACCGCCAGCGCATGAAAGCTCCGGTCCGCCGAGCTCAGATCGAGGGTGCCGGTACCCGTCTTGACGAGCCAGCCGTCCCCGTCGATACCGCCCGAGAAGCTGGCGTTGAAACCGTTCGTGTCGATGACGGATGGTGTAAAGGCCGGGTAGGTGTCGTTATTAACGAGCGTGAAGTCCATCGAGGTGCTCAGGTTGCTCTCGATCACCTTGATCGTGCCGCCCCCGAGGGTGAAGGTGCTGGTGCCCCCGCCAGTGCGGATGCCGTTGGTCCCGCCGATTTCGAGCGTACCGTCGTTCAGCGTGTACGAGCCCGTGCCGGAGCCGAACTGCAGATACCCGCCATTGGTGATCGAAACCGTGCCGCCGGTCTGTGTGATGCTGCCGGTGGAGGAGGCGCCGGTGGCCACGGCGACGTTGCCGCCGAAGTTCGCGGTGCCGCCGCTCATGTTGTATTCGCCGTCACCGTTGTAGCCGATGGTGGTTGCGGTATTCGTGGCGGTGAGTGTACCGCCGCTTTGGTCGAGCACGCCGGTGGCACCGTCAGCGGAGCCGAAGCGCAGGGAGACCGTGTCAAAGGTCAGGTCACCGGCCTCCAGGTTGTAGGTACCCGCGCCGCCGGAGGTCGTACCGAACCAGGCCGCACGACCGGAGGTATCACCCCGGAACTCGACCACGGTGCCCGAGCCGATCTGGTTGATCGTGCCTTCGCCGCCTTCGCCGATAAAGGACTGCGTATCGACCTCCTGGATGAACTGGGCGTCATCGTAGAGATTCATGATACCGACCCCGCCGGTGGTTTCACCGAGGTAGAAGGTGGAGCCGTCACCGCCGAGGATGAGCTGGGCGTCATTGTGCAGGTTATAGGTACCGGAGCCGCCGACCACGCCGATCTGCAGCGCCGCGGCAGTGTTGAAATCAACGATGCCGCCGGTCTGGTTGACAATACCGGTGGAGCCGGTGCCCCAGCCGACGTCGTAGGTGACGTACTGGCCCGTGCCGTACTGGGCACTCGTGATGAGGCCGTCGGACATGTTGAGCGTGCCGTAGCCGCCGTCCATGCCGACCTCGAGGCGGGCGAGGTCGCCGTCGAGGCCGAGCGTGAGTGTGCCGCCGTTAACATTTAAAATGCCGGTGGAGTCGCGGCCGACAAAGAGCTGGGCGTAACCGCTGCCATTACCGATCAGTTCCAGGCTGGAGCCGCTCTCGAGCGTAAGGGTCGCGAAGTTACCGGCCTCCTCGCCGCCGACGAAGATGTCCGGGCTGACGCCGTCCTGGGCGACGGTCACATCGGCCCCGCTTTGCAGGGTGAGGTCAGCGTCTTCGGCCACGATCATCGCGTAGCGTCCACCGTAGTTGGGGTTGTCCTCACTGCCACCGGTAAGGGTGACGGTGGTGGAGACATTGGTGTCGCCCCAGGTTTCGATGGCGGCGGCTTCGATCGCGCCGTCACCCGTCAGGTTCATGGTGGCGTTATTTTCGGCGAAGAGGTAGCCGTCGTCATTGAGCGTGAGGGTCGCGCCGTTGGCGATGCTCAGGGTAACATCGCCGTTGAGGACGCCGATGCTGCGCGCATCGGTGTCGCTGTTGACCGCCGCGGTAAAGGTGGCCGCATCGGTGAAGACGACATTCTGGGTGGGGGAGGGGCCAGCATCGTCGCTCCAGTTGGTGGCGAGGGTAAAGTCCTGCGTACCAGTGGTGGCGCCGACCCAGGTGGAGGCGTCCACGAAGTCGATCACGTCGCCATCGTTGAGGAAATTGACCGCGGCCCAGTCGAGAGTGCTGGAGGCTGCATCACCGCCGGAGCCGACGCCGAACTGCATATTCGAGACGGTGCCGCCGGAAACGAGATCGCCGAGCGTTCCCTTGCCGTTGAGCACGATATCGCTCTCCATGATCTCTTGCAGCGAGTTGAAAGTGCCAAGCGGGCCGGAGCCATAGAAGCCGTTTGAGGCCTGCGCATACACGTACCAGATATTGTCACCGGTGCCGCTGTAGGTATAGTTTTCGGTATAGAATTCGCCCGCCAGGTCGGCGTTCTGGTTCCATCCGACGATAATGATATCCCAGCTGCCTTCCCCGGAGCGGATGGCGCTGAAGCCCTCCTGCGACTGGCCGGTTCCCGTGCCCCAGAGGGAGCTCTGGATGCCGATCTTCAGTGACGGGGGAGAGTACGAGGAGGGGCTGCTCCGGGACACGACTGAATAGCCAAAGGCCGCCTGGAAGTCCGCGTTAAGCAAGGCGGATGCGGACCCGAAACCGGTTGGGCTATTAAGCAAGCTGATGGTGCTCTTGGAGGAGGGGCCGTTTTGGTCGAGATGGACGCCACCCAGGTTACCACGCGTGCCGAAGTTATTCTGCCAGTAAATCTGGTTCTCTACCGCAGTGGGATCGTTACTGGCCCCGGCGGCGGGAGCGTGCGTATCGTCGGTGATGATGTTGGTGTTGTTGAAGCGTACGTCGTCGGGTTGCCAGCCATTACCGGGGGCGCCGTCGCCGAAGCCGGTGATGGCGGCGTTATCTGCATAGGCGCTCCCGGAGATGCCAACCTCCAGGACGGTCAATAGAAACAGTGAGAAGAGTATTAGGTCCGATTTTTTCATTACAAAAACGAGTGGATTCAGCGATTTTTTGGTCCGAAATACATAATCTTCTTATCTTCATGACTGAAGCCCCATCCTTATGGTGGGTATAATTAAATTTATTAATGGGATGACTTTTTTATCTATTTAGCTAGGGTTTATACCTTTTTGCCATTGAGGCTAAACGAAAGTCCTGACATCACCCGTACGGGCTGTGTCGAAAGTGCCAATGGCCGTATTTCAGGCCCGGTGAAGGGGCTTCATCCTTTACCCTTTGCCGCCTTGTTACCGCTATTTCCCGAGAATGCGATGGGGGTCGCGCACCGAAAAACAGTACCAAATTGTGTGGCATATTTACCATCAAGTCCGGGGCTTATGTCTTTTTTGGTGCGGCTGGATGTGGGATGATTATCTCACCGCGAAGAGCGATACTCGATGAGGAGACGCTCAAAATCAGCGGCGATAACCTTTATTGATCACCACGCCCATGGCTATGAAAACAGAGCGTAACGTACACCCCGATACGGCCATTACCCTTCCCGGCACGGTTATCAACCACCTCCCTGCCGAGGGCCGCCAGTATATCGGCTCACCCAGTCTGGCGATCTTGCCTGACGGCAGCTATGTCGCTTCCCATGACGTTTTTGGTCCCAAGACGACGGAGATGGAAAAGGGCCGGACGTTTATCTATAAAAGTCTCGACCGCGGCGAGTCCTGGGAGCCGATTGCCACCGTGCAACCCGCTTTTTGGTCCAACCTTTTCGTGCATGAAGGAGCGCTCTACTTAATGGGGACGTCACACCATCATGGGCTGGTGGTCATCCACCGGAGCGACGATGGAGGGAGCACCTGGACGGTCCCGGAGGATGCCGAGACGGGTATCCTCACCGCCTATGGTCAGTACCATACGGCCCCCGTGCCGATGCTCGTACATCGCGGGCGCATCTGGCGCTCGATTGAGGATGCGACGGCCAGCACGCGTTGGGGCGTCCGGTATAATCCACTCATCATGTCTGCCCCGCTGGGCTCCGATCTGCTACGGCAGGACAGCTGGACGATGAGTACCATCCTTAGGCAAAATCCAGCCTGGCTGCTGAATGGGTTCGGCGGCTGGCTTGAGGGTAATGTCCTGGCCATGCCGGATGGGCGTGTCGCGAATCTCCTGCGTGTGGATATCGACGCGGGGGGTGTCGCCGCCCTGGTCACCCTCGACATGGATGGAAGCACTCTGAGCTTCGATCCCGAGCGGGACTTCGTCGAATTCCCCGGCGGGGCGACCAAGTTCCATGTGCGGCAGGATCCCCGTGGCGGCGGTTATTGGGCTCTGTCGAACGCGGTTCCCGCTATGCATGCCAAGGATTTGCCCAGGCACACCTTTATCCGCAACACCCTGGCGCTGCTTCACTCCGCAGATGCTCGCACCTGGACGTGCCGATCCGTCGTGCTTTATCATCCCGATGCCGTGCTTCATGGCTTCCAGTACGTGGACTGGCTCTTCGATGGTGACGATATGGTTGTCGCGAGCCGGACGGCCTGGGATGATGCCACCGGCGGAGCCCCCAACCAGCACGACGCCAACTTCCTGACTTTTCATCGCATCCGCGACTTTCGTTCGCTGACTCCCGACGACATCGCCCGGCAACCGATGAGCTGACCTCAAAATCTCCCTTCCATGAAAGTTACCTCCCACCGCATCGCCCACACGGCATTCTGGCTCCTTTTTGTCTTTTTCAGTACGGCCTGCGTTCGTGCCGAAAACCCGGCCACCAGCCCCGAGCCGCGCAACACCTGGATGGACCAGCACAATCGTCTCCTGCAGACCGTGCAGCAGACGCCGGGCGCGCGGTTGGTGTTTGTCGGTGATTCCATTACCCAGAACTGGAACAGCCGGGGCAAGGACGTCTGGGCTGAGCGCTATGCGAACCTCCCGGCGATCAACCTGGGTGTCAGTGGTGATCGAACGGAGAACATCCTGTGGCGCATGCAAAACGGCGAGCTCGACGGGCTGGATCCGGCGGTGATCGTGGTCATGGCCGGTACCAACAACATCCACCGTGACAGCGCCGCGCAAATCGCCGAAGGCGTCGAGACCATCGTGGAGGAGATTCTTGTACGCTGCCCGGACAGCCAGGTCCTGCTGATGGGCATCTTCCCGCGCAGCTCGAACCCCAACGCCACCGAGCGTGTGAAAATCAGGGAAATCAACGCTACGCTTGCCCAGATGGCGGGCGACCCCCGGGTGGACTTTCTCGATATCGGCGGATTGCTACTGAAGCCGGACGGCACGATGGACCGGGAGCTTTTCCCCGACTCGCTGCATCCGCTGGCCCCCGGCTATGTGATCTGGGCCGATGCCATCGCTCCGACCATTGACCCGCTGGTCTCGCGGAAGTAACCGCGGCCTCGGGATCTCGCCGGAGGGCAGGGGAGGCCCGGCGGGATAAACTTGCGGTTTGAGCCAGCTTTGTTGAAATCGTTGTGTCCCTTGCTCAGGCGAGGTTCGAAACCCGGAAACAAAGGCTGCCCCACGTATGGAACCCCTGGAAACTCTCTGCGCCAGATACGGAGGAAAGTTCAGCAAGCAGCGCGGCAGCTGGTCTGACAAGCGACGGGATTACTGGCTCGTGTTCGAGGCGCTCCATCCCATTGCCGCCGGCTATGTCAGCCGCAGTGCGCAGATTCATAACAGTTGGGGGATGCGCTGGCACTTCGTGGAGGAGCAGTTGCGTACACTCGCGTGCTATTCACTGGTGCTCATTACGCGGGGCCGCGGCTCTTACCGCGATGTTCATACCCGGGAAGACCTCGAAGTGTCAGCGGGAGACTTGATCTGCATATAACCGGGGCAGGGGCATGCCTACTGCCCCAACCCCGGAGAGACGTGGGATGAGATCAATATCGAGTTTGTAGGCCCAGCGTTTGATTGTTGGATGGGGGTGGGGCTCCTCGATCCCCATGAGCCCGTCCGGCATCTGGCTTCGTCCGGTTCGCCCGATAAAATCGCCTACTGGCAGCAGCGTTTTTACGATGTGGTACTGCCCCTGGCCAAGTCCGAAACCTTCGAGCCCCGGCTGAGCGATACGGGGAGGATGCTGGCCCTGATCACGGAGATGTGCGAGTCTTGGCAATCCACCAACTGCGATGTCGAGCTTCAGTGGATCAATGATGCCAAGAAGGCGTTGAAGGAGCTCCCGCTGCACACGAAACCGGACTACGAGGAGCTGGCGCGCTCCTTTGGCCTCGGAGAGCAGGCCTACCGTAAGAAATTCAAACGTCTGAGCGGCCTGACGCCGGTGGAGTACCGCTCACGGCTGCAAATCGAAGCGGCCTGCCACCTGTTGATTTCCGAGAAACCGATCAAGGAAATCGGTTACGACCTCGGCTTCGGGAGCTACTATTACTTCTCCCGCCGCTTCAAACAACTGACCGGGATGACGCCGGGCGAGTATCGGAATAATGCAACTGCCTGAATAATAGGTGGTTGAGGAATGGCCTCAGCGCGTTTCTCGATCGATCGATAACGTTACGTTTTTTAGGGCTGAAACGGGTCCTGCATTTGCACCAGAAAAGACTGCGACAGTATATCTGCTCGAAGCCTGAAGAGGCCCGTTTGCGCCCATTTTGTCCGCTTGGGAACGAGGATGCATACTTATTTCCGGCCTATAGATTTCCGGTTTTTAGCCGATAATACATCCCCGCGGGATACCAGTTAAGACAATAGAGAGACGGATTTGTGTGGGGGTTGGCGTTTGAAGATTACCGGAAACAAGACAATACTCATAGCCATGATTACCCCCATTCGCTCTAAAATGAAAACCGGCAGAGCGACTGCAAGTGGCCTCTCGGTGCAAACGGCAGGCAAACCCAGCCGGGCCTTCTCGCTGGTAGAGCTTTTGGTCGTCGTGGCCGTCATCGGTGCATTGGCCGCCGTGATCACGCCGACCTTGTCCGTGGTGCGTGCGCGTGCGCTGACTTCGCAGTGCCAATCAAACCTGCGCCAGCTTCATGGGGGATGTATGATGTACGCGGCCAACCATGGCGGCTGGCTGCCGCCGAGTCAGGACGACGGCGGCGTGGGTGCGTGGTGGAAGCAAATTTATCCCGACTATATCGATAACCCCAGTGTCTTTGTCTGCCCCCTGGATGAAACGGGCGGCATCAGTGACGCCAACGCGCAGATCGAAGGCAATGGCAAGCTCTCCTACGGGGCCATGGGCAATGACGATGTGCGCGCCAAACAGGGCGTGATGGATAAGAATCTGGGCGACTTTGTCTGGGCCGGGAAATCCGTCATGCTGCTCGACGATCCGAAGTCAGGACGTCAGTTGGCCAAGAGCTGGTTCTTCAACTGGCCCAAGTACTACACGGATATTCAGGCCGTGCACGATGACAAGGTGAACATGGTCTTCGTCGACGGGCACGTGGACTCTATGACCCTCGAAGAGATCGAGGAGCGCATGAGCGAAGGGACGATCAAAACCTCTTACGGTAACATGTCCCCCCGCACCCCCAAAGTTACAAATTAACCCCCATACCATACCCAAGCTATGAATAAAGTATATCCTGTCCTCAGCGCCGCGCTTTTGGCGGCATTACCTCTGAATGCTGATGATTTCTCCTGGAACTCATCCACATCGGCCAACTGGAGTAGCGCCGGAAGCTGGCTTCAGGGCTCCGCCCCCGGCACCGGCGATTCGATCCTTTCTCCGACCCAAGTTGGAGCGGCGGTCCTCGATGTCGATGCGGACCTGCTGAACTTTACCGTCACTTCCGGTGGGAACTGGGATATTCAGGCCAATGCTAACCGTACGCTTAGCATTTCCTCTTTGACCAAGAGCGGCGGCTCAAGGATTCAGTTCTACATCAACGCAGCCACCTCGACGCTCGATATGACGGTCGGTACCATCACGGTATCTTCGGGCACCCTCGCCCTCGGGCGCGAGAACGGTTTCGCTGACCGTAATCTGACCAGCCTGACGGTGACGGGAAAGACCACGGTGAATGGCGGCTACCTTGCGCTCAACTCAGCGAATGCGAATCTGAGCGAAGTCGAGATCAACGGCGGCTCCATGGCCATTTTCACCCAGCAGAGCAGCAGCGACATCACGGGTGGGGCGACGATCAAAGGTCTCTCCGGTACCGGCGGTCAGATATTTACGATGAACGCCAACGCCACCGCCAAGCGGGATGGTATCCTCACGATTGATACCGACGAAGGCACCGAGTACACCTACTCGGGCACGGTGCTGAACCGTGGAGGTGGTACCGGTGGCGAGATTACGTTTTCGATCGTGAAAAACGGTTTGGGTATCCAGCGCCTCAGCGGCAGCAATAGCTACTCCGGCACAACCACCGTCAATGCCGGCACCTTGCTCGTCAATGGCACCCACGCCGCTGCCGGGGCCTACCTGATCAATGGCGGCCTGCTCGGCGGGTCCGGCTCTATCACCACGAACAACGCGGACATCACGGTCGCCAATGGCGCGGGCCTGACCCCGGGCGATGGCGGCACGGGCACGCTCACGGTCAATGTCGGTACCGGCACGCTGGATATCTCCGGTGCGGTGGCCTCGGTCAATGCGCTTGCCTACCAGATCGACGCGATTGGCTCCAGCGACGCGATCGATGTTACCGGTACGCTCAACATCGGCAGCGCGATGCTGGACCTGGACTCGTTCGACTTCACCTTCCTCTCGGGCACCGAGGTCGGGGACTACACACTGATTTCCACGACCGAAACCATTGTCGGCACCCTCGGCTCGAATACCTCGAGCGTGGTCGATGGCTACGGAGTTACCCTCTCGATCTCGGGTGACGGTACGGATGTTGTTCTGTCCGTTACCTCCATCCCCGAAATCTCGCACGTCAGTGCGCTGGTCGGACTGGGAGCACTCCTCTTCATTCTGGTCAAACGCAAGGCCGTCAAGTAAGGCCTGAAGTCATTTCAAGGGCTGCATTTAATGTGAAATGATTCATTCCTAGATAGATTTAATAATGTTTAATGATGTAAAATACTTTATTGGGTTAATGGTATGCGCTGGCATGACAGGGACCCTTGCTCAGGCTCAGCCCTCCGAGCAGGTGGAACCCTTGTCGGCCAGTCTGGAGTCGAGTATCACCCCTGTGCGTAATGAGCACATGGGCATCTGCACGCACTTTGTGCGTAAGCGCGGGATGGAGCATTGGGACCCGGAAACCTATATGCCGATGGTGGCCGACCTTGGATTGGGTTGGATCCGGGATGAGGTTTTGTGGTCACAGATCGAACCCACGCCGGGCCATTACGTTATTCCGGACAAGGCCCGGGAGTGGATCGATCTGGCTGCGAAGTACGACCTGAAGATTTGCCTCACGCTGGCGGGCGGCAACTGGGACTACGAGGACGCCTACGATCCGGAGGCTTATGCCCGGGCGGCTGCCTACTTGGCAACGGCGTTGAAGGACAAGGTCCAGGCGATTGAAATCCTCAACGAGCCTTTTCACGGCTACGCGGAGTATTACGGCGAAGGCACCCGCAAGGGCGGCGACTGGTATGGCCGCTCAACCAAAACCGATGAGGTTCAGGGCTGGGTCGAACGCTATCGTATCCTGATTAACCAGGCGGCGGATGCGATCAAGGCCGCCAACCCGGATATGAAGGTCGTCGGTCTGGGCTCGTTCCCGGCGATTAATTACCGGCAGATCGAGGGCGGGCTGGCCGGAACTGTGGACGGAATCACCGCCCATCCATACAGCTACCGGACGGTGCCTGAGTTGGTCCCGTATGCGGCCAGCCAGCGTAACTTCGTCCGCAACGGGAATCGCAATGTCGCCGATGCCGAGGGCACCTTTGCTTCGTTCATCCAGATGCTGCGTGAGTTCTCCGCCGAGTACGACGGCCCGAAGGAGATCTGGCTGACGGAGTGGGGGTTCAGTAACTTTCGCCTGCGCAAGGATCACCGCGGCAACTACTGGGGCTTCACGCCGGAGGCCGCCGCGGCCTATATCCAGCGTCGCTACATGGAGTGTCTCGGTCTCGGTGTGGAGATGTCAGCCGTGTACTCGCTGATGGACGACCGATACAACATGAACGACCGCCCACTGGAGTCGTCCATGAACTCGGAGAACAACTTCGGCCTGCTGACCAGTGACGGGGAGAAGAAACCCGCGTACAACGCCGTCCGCAATGTGGCCATAGCCACCGACGGTTTTATCCCGGCCGAGGTCGTGGACGTGACGATCAAGCCGGGCTCATCACGCCCGGACGGCAATCCTTTTCAGTGGTGGGACGGCACGGAACTGGTCGCTCCCGACCGCATCGCCTCGTACCAATTTATGGATGAAGACGGAAACGCCGTCATCGCACTATGGTCGATGGAACGCATCGGGGATATTTCAGCCCGACCGGCTGACATCTCCATCGGCATATCGCTTGAGCAGGCGAAGGGGTTGACGGTTGAAGATCTCATGAGCGGGGAGACCTACACCCCCATCATGAAGGACGCTGGCGACGGAACACTGCTCCTGCCAGACTTTGGAGTGCCCCCGCATCCGGTTCTGATTCGCTTGGGCAAGGACGTTTAATGAATTGCACGCATGATCCCATGCCTTGTGGCTTCTCCGCTGCTTTTGCGGTGAGCCGCAAGGCAGTAGGGTGATAATCAGGGGCCGATCAGCCGACCTGGCTTACACTATTCCGGTAGGCAGTTTCCAGTTTGGGGACAAACTGCGCAGGATCGCCAAGGGGAGCCGCCTGGATTTTCCGCCGCAGCTGTGAGCGCCAGGCGATAAGTTTTTTATTGTCCGCGGCCAAGGCTTTAGCCGCCTTAACGAACTCATCCTCATCGGTGGCGATACACGCCTGTAGTCCGACCTGGGATAACAGGCTGGAGCTGACACGGGCGCTGTGGCGCTTCCCTTGGAGCGTGACCATGGGGACTCCCATCCAGAGCCCTTCCAGCGAGGTCGTGGTACCGTTGACCGGAAAGGTGTCCAACGCGATATCCACACGATGATAGGTCTTCAGGTGAGCCTCCAGTGAGGCGGTGCCGGGCAGTATCTCGATACGGTCGGCGGCGATCCCGTAAGCGCCGAAACGGGCGCGGAGTCGCTTCCGGCTATCGTTGTTGCCCAGGCCGATCGCTTTGATCAGGAGTCGGCTGCGGGGCACGGCCTCTAGCGTCCGGCACCACAGGGCGACGACCTCGTCGTTAATTTTAGCGATGTTGTTAAAGCTCCCGAAGGTGATGCAGCCATTGGAAATAAACGGCGGGGGCTCAGGTGCGGGCGCGTCAAAGTTGGGTCGGTAGCAGTGGAAGCCGGGCTCCAGGCGCACGAGCGTTTCTGTGCTGTCATGCTCCGTCCCGGTCGGCTCGCAAATCTCGTCGCTAAACCGGTAATCGATGGAGTGCAGGCCGGTTGTTCCGTTGTAGCCGATGAGATGCGCCTGTACGGGTGCTGGCCGCCGGGCAAATATCTCCGGTCGGCAGGCTCCAAAGAAACCGGTACAGTCGATCAGCAAATCAAGACCATCCTGCTCGATGAGCCCGACAGACTGCGAGACTGAGAACTGGGTCAGGTCGCTCCAATGATCCGCCAGCGTACGGTAACGCTCAGTCACGGCATCCGTGAATAGCGTATCGCTGTAAAGATACAGTTCAAAGGCCTCCCGGTCGTGGCCCTCCAGAATCGGCAGGAGAAAGTGGCTGATGGAGTGACTCCGGAAATCCGGAGAGTAGTAACCGATGCGCCATTTACCCGGTCGGCGAGGGGGCGCGGTACGCTTTGGCGCGACCGGGGCGTAGTGCTTCTCCCAGTTGGAGGCACATTCGATGATGTCCTGCGTCGTGACGTCCGGCAGATAGCCGAGATTCATCACAAAAAGCTTCCCGGCCAACGCTTGCCACGGGCCCTTCTTGGACTCCGCGATTTCAAAGGCTGCCAACGCATCCTCGATGTCGCCCCGGGCGGCACAGGCGCGGCCATACCCGATCAACAGGTGCGGGTCCTCGGGCTTGAGCGGGTTGGCGTACC
>JAUTCS010000126.1 GCA_030673825.1 Verrucomicrobiota bacterium JB024
GCCTATGATCCTGCGCTGGTGCTGGATTTTGGCCGTCAGGTCAAGGGCTGCCTGGAGCTCGAGGTCGAGGGGCCGTCCGGAGCGACGCTGGATGTCGGCTTCGCTGAGCAGCTCATTGACGGTTGGTTTAACAACAGCCTGGAGTGTCAGCTGTGTGCCCGCTACATCCTGCGCGAGGGGCGGCAGGTCTGGCGGCTGTTTTCCTGGCGTTCGTGGCGCTACCTCAAGTTGCGTCTGCGCAACACCGGGCCGGTGCGGATTTACCGCTTGCAGGCGATCGAGGAACGCTGGCCGGCGCAGGGAGACGACAACTTCCGCTGTGAGGACGAGCGGCTGCAACGCATTTACAACCTGTGCAGTCGGACGCTTGACCTGGGCTGTGGCGAAATCTTTATGGACACGCCTTGGCGCGAGCAGGGGCAGTGGCTGGGGGATGCCGCCGGGGTCACGGTTGAGATGGTCCTGGCGAACTGGCCGGATGTGAGCCTCGCTGGGAAATACCTGTGCGAGGCCGCCTGGAATAAGACGGAGGCCGATGGCGGTCTGTTGTTGAACATCACCAGCATCGATCCCGGCGTGGGCCCGAACCGGAATACCATCCCGGATTACTCGCTGTGGTGGGTGCGGGCGTTGTGGATCTATTACTTGAATACCGGACGTATTGAGTATTTGGATACGCTCTTTCCGGATGTGCGCGGCGTACTTGGCGCTTTTGGGCGGCATGTGAACGCGGACGGATTGGTAGAGGATATGCCTGGCTGGATTTTTATCGACTGGGCGGCTGTGGACCGCGAGGGGGTGGGGGCTGCCCTTAACGGTATCTACGCGCTGGCGCTGGAGTGCGGCGCGAAGATCGCTGACGAGATCGGGGAAGCGGATAGCGCCCGCGATTACCGGGGACGCCTCGCCCGCCTGCGCGATGCTTTCGCGCGGACGTTTTGGGATGAGGCGCGCGGCTGCTTCGCAGATGCCCGCCGGGATGGATATCTGTCGCGGACGATTAGTGAACACACGAACGCCCTTGCGCTGTGGGCCGGGTTGGCGTCACCGGAGCAGGCTCGGTGCGTGGTGAAAAACATCTTTCGCCACCCGCTCGCGGGTGTGGTGGAGGCTCAGCCTTTTTTCACCGCCTTCGTGATGCAGGCGTTGGATGCCGTGGGCGAATTTGATCTGGCCATGGATATCCTGCGTGAACGCTGGGGTAGTCGAATGGTGGACCCCGGCTACGAGACGGCGCTCGAGGAGTGGTCGTGCCTGGGTAGCCCGCGCAATGGTCAGTTTGAGGGCTTCCTGCGCTCTCAGAGTCATGCCTGGTCGGCGGCTCCTGTGTACTTTCTGATCGATAATCTCATTGGCCTGAAGATCCTCAAGCCTGGCGGTAAACGCATCGTTCTGGAGCCCCGCATGGTTGGGGCGGACTACCGGGTGCGCCGCCCGCTCGCGGGCGGATGGCTGACCGTTGAGTGCTGCGAGGGTGAAGTCCGGGTGGAGACTCCGCCGGATGTGGAACTGCTCAAGGCTGAAGGAACACTCGCTGCTACCCGAGTCTAGGCGGGTGGCGTTTGCTATTTGTATGATTGATTAGGGGATATGGCGACACAGGTAAAATAATCTACAATATTGTTTTATTTGCCATTTTTAGTCGTCTATTCATTTATTGTTCTGATTAATTATGATTGTAATAGAATAGCATTGACAATGCGGAAACCTGAAACAAAAACAGACATGTTGCTGGCTTTTTTGCATTAACCCCTCTCGGCTTTTTGCCCCTGAAGACATGGTCCGAACTTTGCGTCTCCGCCTCTCCGCCCTGTGCGCGCTGGTGAGCGTGCTTGCTCTTGGGCTGACTGCTTGCGGTCACGAGCGTAAAGAAGTGTCAACCACCTCAGCTGAAGAGACGCTTCAAGTCCCGTCGCCGGAAACCGTGGGATCTGCGCCTGTTTCCGCGCAGGCGGACTCGCCCCCTGTGGAGCAACCGGCGCTACCGAAGCCCGCGCCTTCGGAAAAAGTGGAGCAGGGAAATTTTCGATTGGGTGAACGCCCGGACGCGAGCGTGCGCCTCGCAGTGGATGGCGAGGGTGTGATGAGCCTGGGGGAGCTTTCCATGATGCTCGATTACCGGGACGGGAAGAGCACACCGCAGGATGGCAAACATGTCGTGGTCGCGGACAGCGGCTACCCTCAGGGGACGCCCGGTCGTGAGTGGCTGCTGGAGGGCCGTTACCGGCCTAAAACTTCGCCGGACCCGCTGCCGCTAACGGAGGCCGTCGAGCGGGTTTCGCCGAATTCGGTCCGCTTGCAGGCTGGCGTTCGCGAGGTGGCTTCGCCCACGGCCACGCTGCGCTGGGTGCTGCGGCTGCCGGACACCGCGTATGCCGGACAGGAGCTGCTGGTAGATGGCAAGTCGGTCCTGCTGCCCGAGAAGGTCGATACCTTCTCTGTCGATGCTTTCAAGCCCGGGCAGGTGGAGGTGCCGCTGGATGCCGGGATGCTCACGGTAGGAGCCGGAGGCAGCCTGTTGATCGGGGACGGGCGCTACTACAAGCAGGGACATTTTTCGCTGATTTATGACCAGGGAACCGGCGCGAGCCCGGACGTGCGCGGATTCGAGGGAACGCTGGCGTATCGGCCCTACCACTACACGCCGATCAGTCTCGCCGCTGCCGCCAACATGGGCTTCACCGACGAGGTCGGGGGTGACCAGCGGGGAGGCTGGACCGACGAGGGAAACGGGCATGACCTGCACGAGTTCCCTGTCGGGGAGCAAGCCTTCGACGGTGTGCCTTTCGCCATCGTGGACCCTGCCGCGAACGATGGGGTCTCCTGTCTGGTCTTCGCCGGGCATCCCCGGAACTATTTTCTCAAGGAGGCCAGCGTTACCGTAGATGGCTCACCCCTGCGGCGGCTGTTCCTCCTGCACGCTTTCGCCTGGGACAAGGACGAGGGGACGCTGTTGGGGACGATGACGGTCCGTTTCGCCGACGGAAGCTCCATGGACATCCCTGTGCGCGCCCATGTGGACGCCACGAATTGGACTGCCCCCTATGACGCGCCCAATGGCACGATCGTCTGGAAGGGCAGTAGCGGGCGCCGCTCCGAGGTCGGACTCAACCTCTCTCGCTTCACGCTGCCGGGTAAGCCGGTGGTGGGGATCGACTTTACGGGCTCGGGTGAGGCGGTCTGGATGGTGGCCGGTCTCACGGGCAGCGCGGACCCGGTGCTGGCTCCGGCCTCTTCGCGGCGTAAGCCGCTGGTCATGGCCGCGAACGATGAGTGGCAGCCTTTCCTGCAGGAGCCGAATGTGCAGGCCGGGAGTATTCTGGACTTTTCCTCACTGGTGGACGCGCCCGCCGGCAAGTATGGTCCGGTGTTGATCCGCGACGGGCACTTTGTTTTCGAGCAGCAGCCGGACCGGCCGGTGCGCTTTTGGGGCACGAACCTGTGCTGGGGGAGCAGCTACGTGGATAAGGTGCTGGCCGAGCGCGTGGCCGTGCGGCTCGCCCGCATGGGCTACAACACCGTGCGCCTCCATCACTACGACGGGCTGATGTTGCGCGATAACCCGGAGTCGAGCTGGGACATCGACCCGGATCAGCTCGACCGCTTCGACTACCTCATCTACTGCCTGCGCAAGGAGGGACTCTACATCAACCTCGACCTGTACACGATGCGGACCTTTCCCGCCGGGGAGGTCGAAGAAGTGGATGGCGATGTGCGGCGCGGCATCAAGGCCGGGGTGGCGCTCTCGCCCTCGGCGCGTGAGGCTTGGGGTAAATTCGCGCGTGTGCTGATGACGCATAAAAACCCCTACACCGGGCTGACCTATGCGGAGGACCCGGCGCTGATCGGCGTGTGCCCGATCAACGAAAATGTGTACGAGGTCTTCTGGAGCTCCGACGCTGCGGTGGCGCAGCTTTTTAACCAGCGCTTTCAGCAGTGGCTGGATAGCGAGGGGATGGCCGATGCCTCTGAGGAGGAGAAGTCGCTCGCCTTTGCGCTTTTCCTGACACGCCTGCAAGGTATGACCCAGAAAAAACTGGAAAGCTTTCTCAAGGACGAGGTCGGCGTGCACGCGCCTCTGACCGACGTGAATCACAAGGCCTACAAGCAGCTGACCTTCGTGCGCGATCAGCTCGACTACGTGGACATGCACGGGTACTGGGACCACCCGCGCTTTGCCGGTGCGGCATGGAACTTGCCCTACCTGCACGACTCCACCTCGGTGCTGACTCAGCTGGCGGAAATCCCGCGCAAGATGTTCCCCGCGCGCATCCCGGGCAAGCCCTTCGCCGTGACCGAGTTCAACTACTCCTTTCCCAATCCCTATCGGGGAGAGTCCGGCCCGATCATGGGCGCGTACGCTTCTTTGCAGGACTGGGACGCGGTTTACCGCTTCAACTACAATGGGGGGCGGGTCAGTCATCTGGACGAGCTGTCACCCATCAATGGCCTGAGCACGGTGAGCGATCCGATGCTCGTGCTGGCGGACCGGATCATAGCGCTGCTGTTCCTGCGGGCCGACGCGGCCCCGGCGGATGAGACGATCGTGTACGAGGTCGATTACGATACCACCTTTGCCACACCCGAGGGGATCGGGGAGTTCTCGGACGAGTTTTCCACGCTCGGGCTGGTCACTGCGGTGGGCTCGATGGTGGCGGGCAGCCAGACGGCTACGGATGAGGATATCATTGCCGGGGTGGTACAGCCGGGTGCGAAGCCCTCTCTGCCGGTCGAGTCTTTTACCGACGGTCCTGAACTGCTCCAGCAGGTGGCCGACTCCGGCCTATTTGACTCGGAACTGATCGACCTGAAACAGCGCCGCTTTACCTCCGTCACGCGCGAAATCGTGCTAGATGCCGGAGCCGGGCACTTCGAGGTCGTCACTCCCAGGACTGAAGCTTTTGCCGTCTCGGTCCCCGGCGCGGTGCACGGGGATTTCGCCCGCGTGCAGGTGGACGAGGCGGCTGTTTTCGCGGTCTCCGCCATGGACGGGAAACCGTTGGCGGACAGTGCGCGTCTGCTGCTGGTGCACCTGACCGACGCGCAGAACACCGGCTCGCGCTTCCGTACGGCTGAGCGCCGGATCATCGAGAGCTGGGGCGAGGCGCCGGTCCTCGTCAAGCGCGGAGCGGCCCAAGTGAAACTGAAGACCGCCCCCGGTGCAAAGGTCCGCCTGTGGGCGGTCGAAATATCCGGCAAGCGTCTGTGGGAGGTGCCGGTTACGGCCACGCCGGAGGGTATCTCCTTTGCCCTGAACACGCTCAACCCGCAGGGCGTGGCTCTGGCCTACGAGTTGGAGATCAACCGTTAAGTTTATCGAAGAAAAATGTCCGACCAACCCAACATACTTCTCATCCAGACCGATCAGCAGCGCTGGGATGCGCTGGGCGCGTCCGGTAACTCCGAGATCGTCACGCCGCATCTGGACCGTCTGGCCGCCGAAGGGATTTACTTCCGCCAGTGCCACGTGCAGCACCCGCTGTGCATGCCCAGCCGGATCAGCTTCCACACCGGGCGCTACCCCTCGGCGCTGGGCATCACGCACATGGGGGTGCCCGTGCCGCCGGACGCGCCGTTGCTGGTGCGTAACTTCGGCGGGGCAGGGTACACCTGCGCCAGTATCGGCAAGCTGCACTTCCTTCCGCACGCCAACCGCGAACACCGCGACTTGCACCCGGCCTACGGCTTCGACCATCTGGAGGTCTCTGATGAACCCGGCTGTTATGAGGACGCCTATCGCGCGTGGGTACGCCAGAAGGCGCCGGAGGAGCTGGACAAGATCAGCTACGGGCTGCCGCCGGCCCGGGCGGAGTGGAACCACGCGCTCAACCTGCGCGACGAGGTCGCGCACACGATGGAACGTTCGCGCTGTCGGGCGGTGCCGTTTGCGGGCCGTTCGGATGTGACGCATTCGGCCTTTGTGGCCGAGCGCGTGCAGAGCTTTTTACGCCGCCCGCGGGCGAAGCCGTTTTTCTGTATCGCCGGGTTTTTCTCGCCGCACAGTCCGTGGATCGTGCCGCAGGAGTTTCTCGACCAGTACGACCCCGACAAGCTCTCCGCCATCGAGTACCCGGAGGGTTACGCCGGGGAGACTGGGCAGCCACTGCCGGACGCGGCCACCCAGCGTGCAATCAAGCACGGCTACTACGCCATGGTGACGGAGGTGGACCATTATGTGGGGCAATTGCTCGCCACGCTGGAGGAGCAAGGGCTGGCCGATAACACCATCGTCGTTTTCACCTCCGACCACGGCGAATGGCTTGGCACGCGCGGTCGCTACGGCAAGGATTACCCGGGGGACGAGGTGATTTCCCGTGTGCCGCTGCTGGTGCGCTTCCCGCCGTCCTGGGGGATCCGCCCACGGGCCGAGGATGGGCTGGTCGAGGCGGTGGACATCCTGCCGACACTGCTGGAGGCCTGCGGCATTCAGGTGCCGCCCGCTGTGCAGGGGCGCTCGCTCTGGCCGTTGATCCGCGCACAGGCAAAGGGCCGCGACAGCGTGCTGATGGAGGCGGCGGGCTGGAAGGCCATCCGTGCAGAGCGCTTCCGCTACCTTATTCACGCCGACGGTAGCGAGCACCTGCAGGACCTGGAGTCCGATCCGCACCGTTACGAAAACCTCGCGCAGGACCCGGCACACCGGGATACGCTGGTTGCCATGCGTCAGGCCTTGCTGGCCCGGATGGTGGATGACGAGCGTCCGCTGCCGAGAACGTGGCCGTATTGATGAGCCGTTTGTCATTAAAACCGAATACGCCATGCATCGTTGGATTCCCCCGGTGTATGTCCGCTTGTTTTGAGCGATCCTCGTTTATGGGTGATCTTTCCCTTGCGGGTCTTCGTAAAAATACGTGGACAGCGAGTCCGGGTTTGCCATCCCGGGGAGGACCCGGCAAAATATATCTTCGATCCTGAACCATGCCTGCCAAAACCAAAAGGAAAAGAACACCCGGCCGCTTTCTGCGGGTGCTGGAGCAGTTTCGGCGCGATATCGTCTGTGGCAGCTACGCCCCGGGGGACCGGCTGCCGACCTTTGAACATCTGATCAAGGCGTACGATGTCAGCCGCGCCACAATGCAGCAGGTCGTACGGCAACTGCGCGACGAGGGGTTTATCCGTTCGGTGAGCCGGGAGGGCATCTTTGTGGCGGACCCGCCGCCGTACCTGAACCGCTTTGCCGTGGTCTATCCGAGTATGCCGGGCGAGCGGGGCTGGTCGCGCTTTCACAAGGCTTTCCGTGCCGAGTGCGAGAACCTGTTTCGCAAGCATCCGC
>JAUTCS010000127.1 GCA_030673825.1 Verrucomicrobiota bacterium JB024
TCCCAGCGCACCCCGCGGGAGACGTGCAGGAGCAGCTCGGGCACAAACATGAGGACGGAGGAAATCTTGTCCGCGATGCTCTCGGTCGGGTGGAAGTGCCCGGCATCCAGGCACAGGGCGGTCTGGCGGCTGGCGGCATAGCCCATGTAGAACTCGTGCGAGCCGACGACAAAGCTTTCCGAGCCGATGCCGAAAAGCTTGGACTCGACCGCGTCGATGTTGTGCGCGGGGTCGAGCTTTTCCTCAAACACGGCGTCGAGGCTCTCCTGCAGGCGCTGGCGGAAGCCGAGACGGTCCACGGGGAGATCCTTCATGCCGTCGGGGACCCAGACGTTCGTCACGCAGGCGCTGCCGAGCTCCTTGCCGATGACGGCGGCGATCTTGCGGCTGGCGCGGCAATGCTCGATCCAGAACTCGCGGATGGCCTTGTCCGGGCTGCTCAGGGTAAAGCCCGCATCGGCCTTCGGGTGGGAGAAGCAGGACGGGTTGAAGTCCATGCCCATACCACGCTCGCGGCACCAGTCGATCCAGCTCTGGAAATGCGCGGGCTCGATGGCATCACGGTCCACTTGCTTGCCCCCGAAGTCGCCGTACATGGCGTGGAGGTTGAGCCGGTGGCTGCCGGGCAGGAGCGAGAGCGCCTGGTCGAGGTCCTGGCGCAGCTCGTCGATGGTGCGGGCCTTTCCGAGGTAGTTGCCGGTCACGGCCAGGCCGCTGCCCAGCTCACCGTCGCCGCCTTCGAAGCCGCCGACGTCGTCGCCCTGCCAGCAGTGCAGCGAGATCGGGGTCGAGGCCATCGCTTCGAGCGCTTTTTCCACATCGACGCCCAGCGAGGCGTACTGGTCTTTTACTTGGTCAAACATGGGTCGTAATAAGGTTGGGGTTCGAGGGTTTGAAAGTTTGAGAGTTCGGAACAAGTGGCAGGTAGTATAGCAGGTCCGGGCGGAGGAAACCATGCACGGGCTGACTTCTTGTTTGCACTTTTTGACAGGATTTTTGAATATCCAAGGCATCGCATGCCCACCGCCGGAAACGACACCTTCAGCCGCTACCTTCCGCCCGATCCCCAAGCTACCCGCTGGGGA
Organism: Verrucomicrobiota bacterium JB024; assembly: GCA_030673825.1. Taxonomy (GTDB): domain Bacteria; phylum Verrucomicrobiota; class Verrucomicrobiia; order Opitutales; family Cerasicoccaceae; genus Ruficoccus. The sequence continues at coordinate 1,086 of JAUTCS010000127.1, forward strand.
TGGAGGCTGATTGACGCCGGGCGCCAGCACGTCCCACCGGGCAGCCCCTACCCCCTCGCCGGGCACCCTTTGGCGTACGCTTTTGACAAAAATGGACGCCGCACGCTGGGCGAGTTCCAGCTCGTACTGGTGGCGAGCGGGAGCGGTCACTTCGAGTCGCGCTCGTGCCGCGAGCGCACGGTGTCCGCCGGAGACACGCTGCTGCTGTTTCCGGGCGAGTGGCACCGCTACCGCCCCTCGCCGCGCACCGGCTGGAGCGAGTATTGGCTGGGATTCGAGGGCGAGGAGGCGGCGCGGATCATGCGCGCGTTTTTCAGCCGCTCGCGCCCCGTCCAGCCCGGCGCGTACACCGCCGAGGCCATCCGGATTTTTGATCAACTGCTGGGCTGGTTGCGCCATCCCCGGCCCGGTGGAGAGCAGGTCGTGGCCAGTTTTATCCCGCAATTGCTGGCCCTGCTGAGGGCCGGAAGCGTGACCGCGGGCACCGGGCGTGCCCGTGAGGAGGCGCTCGTCATGGCCGTGCGCACCCGCCTGCTGGAGGACCCCGCCCAGCGGACGGACCTGCCCGCGCTGGCGGCGGAGCTGGGCGTGAGCTACTCGTTGCTGCGGAGCCTGTTCCGCAAGCACACCGGGCACTCGCCCCGGCAGTTCGAGAACCTCATCCGCCTCAACCGCTCGCGGGACTTACTGGCCGCCGGGCAGAGCGTCACCGCGACAGCCGAAGCGCTCGGCTACACCAGCGTCCACTACTTTTCGCGGGCGTTCAAGCAGCAGTTCGGCGAACCTCCGCAGCAGTGGCGCCAGGGGCGGGAGTGAAGCCGAGTATTTTTTAAGCAAGGCCAACCAGGGAGATCAGAGATCCTTCAAGTCCATGGACAAGGGCTCGGCGGGGCTGTCTCCGGCCGGAACATAGCCAGGAGCCTCATCCTCCTCGCCGGGACGGTGATGGGTGCGGCCCCGGAGGTCCTCCAGGATCACATAGAAACACGGCACCAACACCAGCGTGATCAGCGTCGCGAACAGAATCCCGAAGCCGAGCGAAATCGCCATCGGGATCATAAAACGCGCCTGACGCGAGGTTTCCAGAATCATCGGGAACAGCCCGCCGAACGTTGTCAGCGTGGTCAGCACGATGGCGCGGAAGCGAGCGGACGCCGCCCCGGTGACGGCCTCGGCGGCGTCGCGGCCCTCCTTGCGCAGGCGGTTGGTGAAGTCGATCAGCACGAGCGAGTCGTTGACCACCACCCCGCTCAGGGCGACGATCCCCAGCAGGCTCATGAGCGAAAGGTTGTAACCCATGATGATGTGCCCGATGACCGCCCCCACGATCCCGAAGGGGATCGCCAGCATGACGATGGCCGGTTGCAGGTAGCTGTTAAAGGGGATGGCCAGCAGCGCGTACACCGCGATCATTGCCAGGAGCAGACCGATAATCATGGCGTTGACGCTGTCGTTCATGTCCGCCTGACGGCCCTCGAAGGTGTAGCTCAGGCCAGGGTAACGGGCCACCAAATCGGGCAGCACACTCTCCACCAAGTCCGCCGTGATCAGCGGCGCATCGGCGGGATCAGCCGTGTCGGCGGTGACGGTGAGAATGCGGCGTCCGTCGCGGCGGGAAATACTCGTAAAGGCACGGTCCCGCTCGATGGAAACGACATCGGCAAGCGGGACTTCCCCGTCGCTGGGCGTCATCAGGATGAGCGAATCCACGTCCGCCTCGGAGCTGCGCTCGGATTCGGGCAGGCGCACCATGACCTTGATCTCGTGGCGACCACGCAACTGTCGCAGGGCCTCGGCCCCATAGAAGGAGCCACGCACCTGGCGGGCGACTTCGCGCGCGGTCAGGCCGAGGCTCTGGCCTTCAGGTTTGAGCCGGAGGTTGAACTGCTCCTTACCGGGCTGGAAACCGTCGTTGGAGTCGGTCGTCTCGGGGTACTCCAGCAGGGTATCTGCGAGATCGGCGGCGGCGGCTTCGAGCGTCGGAATATTCCGGTGGCTGAGCTCGACCGTGACGGCCTGGCCCGAGCCTGGACCACCCCGGTCGGACATAAAGGTCGAGGTGTCCACGCCGTAGAGCGTGCCGACCTTTTCCCGCCATTTCTGCGTAAAGGCCAGGGTGGAAATAGGACGAGTGTCGGCATCAGTCAGGTACACCCGAAAAGTCACCACATGGCTGCCGCCACTGCCCACGACCGAGTAGATACCCTTGGAGAGCTTGTCCCCACCGTTCTCCGCGACGGCTTCCTCCGCCGCCTTGAGCACCTGCTTACGGATACGCTCGGTCTGCTCCACCGGCGAGCCGAAGGGCAGCTGGACCTCGGCGTAGGCGTAGTCCTGCTCGACACGGGGCATCAGGATCATGCGCATGCGCCCGCTGTCCACCCAGGCGAAGATCAGCGTCATAGCGGCCAAGCCGATGGCGCAAACCACGTAGCGCCAGCGCAGGGTGCGTGTCAGCCACGGGTGGTAGCGCTTGTTGACGAAGCGCGTAAAGGCCCGACCGAAACGCTGCTGAAAGTGATGCAGCTTGCCGCCAATGCCGTGCGGGTGGATGTCCTTCTGGTGGCTCAGGTGGGCCGGCAGAATGAAGAGCGACTCGATCAGCGAGACGGCAAAGACTGACACCACCACGACCGGGATCACGCTGAAGATTTTCCCCATCACGCCCGGAACGAAAAACAACGGCATGAAGGCCGCGATATTTGTCAGGACGCTGAAGACCACGGGCATGGCGACCTCCCGCGCCCCGTCCACCGCCGCCAGGTAGAAGGGCTTACCCGACTGATGGTGACTGTAAATGTTTTCGCCCACCACGATGGCGTCATCCACCACGATCCCCAGCGTGATGATAAAAGCGAACATCGAGATCATGTTGATCGTGGCGTCGAACAGCGGGAAAAAGAGGAACGCACCCATGAACGAAATCGGGATGCCCAGCATGACCCAGAAGGCCAGCCGCGCCTCCAGAAACAGCCCCAGCACGAGTAGTACGAGGATCAAGCCCTGGAGCATGTTCTTAATGAGCAGCTCGGCACGCTGGCTGTAGATCTCGGAGCGGTCGTCGAGCACGTCGATCGTGACACCGGCAGGGAGGCTCTCCTTGAGCTTGGCCACTTCTTCCTTCACCGCATCGGCAACGCCGATCGGGGTCTGGTCTCCGATGCGGTAAATGTCCATCAACACGGCACGATCACCGTTGTAATAGGCGTACAGGTCCGTGTCCTCAAACCCGTCGCTGATCGTCGCAATATCCCGCAGGAGCACGCGCACGCCGTCCTCCCCGCTGATGACAGGGATGTCCGCAAACTCCTTCGCATAGTCGCGGCGCTGCTTGAGGCGCACGAGAATCTCGCCCGAGGTGGTCTCCACCCCACCCCCGGCCATATCGAGCGCGGAGTTGTTGATGGCGGTGGCGACGTCCGCCAGCGTGAGCCCATAGCGGCGTAGCGTCTCCCGTGGCACGGTGATCGTCACCTCGTAGTCCCGTGCCCCGGAAAGCTCCACCTGGGTGATGCCGGGGTTGGAGAGGAGCGTGTCGCGCACCGTTTCGGACACCGAACGCAACGTCCACTCGTCCAGCTCGCCGTGGATGGCGAGCGTAACGACATCGCGTTTGCGGCTGACAATAGACACCGTCGGCTCCTCGGCCTCCTCGGGAAAGGTCGTAATGCGGTCCACCTCGTTCTTGATGTCCGCGGCAAGCTGCTGGAGGTTCTCGCCCTCGATCAGCTCGACCCGGACCCGCCCACTGCCTTCGCTCGCAGTCGAGGTGACTTCCTTCACGCCGTCGAGGCCCTCCACCGCCTCTTCCACCGGCAGGACGATGCTCTGCTCGACCTCCTCTGGGCTGGCGCCGGGGTAGCTGACCGAGATGTTCACGACGTCCAGCTCGAACTCGGGAAAGACCTCCTGCTTGACCCGCGAGGCAAAGATCAGGCCGCCCACGATAAAGACGAGCATCAGCAGGTTGGCCGAGACGGAGTGACCGGCCATCCAGGCAATCGTGCCGCGCGCGCGGGAAGGGTGACGTGTATTCATCAATGGATACGTAAAAGGTTAACGGGAAATGGGTCTCAGAAGCGCAGGCGGCGCTGGAGGTACGGCCAGATAAGCAAAATAGCACCGGGCATGACCAGGATGCACAGGGCGTACACCATGATCGGCTGCGACCAGCCTCCGGTGGTGATCGCCATGCACAAGGCCCCGGCCATGAACTGAGTGAAAATAATGGTCGAGGAGGCCGCACCGATGTCCTGGGTGACCTGTTCGAGGATCAGGTGATTGCTCAGGGGGCGGCTGATCCCGGCAAAGAAAGCAAAGCCTGCGGCCCCCATCGTGAAGAGCAGGAAGTAACGATCGCCCAGAAACAGCAGAAACAGTCCCATGATCACGCTGCCGAACAAGCTGGCCGTGAGCAGCTCCTTGTCGGTGTAGCGCCGCAGCAGGCGGGTGCAGGTAAAGGCGCCGGTCATGGACATCAACGGGGCCGCCGCGAAAATAATCGCGAAGGTGGACTCGCTCAGCCCGTAGCGCTCAATATAGACCCACGCGGCGATCCCGACATAGCCGAACATGGGAGCGGCCAGCAGGCACATGCTGCTATTGGCCAGGACAAAGTTTCGGTTGCGGCTCAGGCGCAGGTAACGCTTGAGCGCCGCGCCGACACCCCCGCCCTCCAGCGTCTTCGCGCTCTCGCGGAAATAAAGGAAAGCCAGCGTCATCTGGATCAGTCCGATGACGGCCAGCACGACAAAGATCACCCGCCAGTTGGCGACCTTCAGAATCATCGCCCCGATGCTCGGGGCCACCATTGGCGCGACCGAAATAATGATCCCGATCCAGGCCAGCATCTGCTGGCGAACCCGTCCCTCGAAGCAGTCGCGGCAATAGGCCATGGTCATGGCCGAAGGGGCCGCGGCGGAGATCCCTTGCAATACGCGAAAGAGAATCAACGTCAGCGGATTCGTCGCCATCGAGCATAGCGCCGAGGCGATGGCGAAGCCGAGCAGCCCGCCCAGCAACACGGGGCGGCGGCCCACCCGGTCCGAGAGCGCGCCGAAGAAAAGCAGGCTCACGCTAAAGGCGACGAACCATAGCACCAGCGACAGGTTGACCTGGCTGACCGGCGCCGACCACTGCTCGGCGATGTGCGGAATCGCCGCCAGATACATGTCCGTGGACAGGGGCGGCGTGGCGCTCAGCAGGGCCAGGAACAGGACCAGCAGGCGCGCGGGACGCTGCTGTACGGCTTCGCTCACAGGGCGTCCTCCCCGGCCTCAAGCGGATTCCCCACCTCGGCTACCACAAGCTTCAGGCCCGGGGCGGGCATGGAAAGATTACTCAGCACGAGGCGCTCGCCCTCTTCGAGGCCGTCGCTGACCATGACGGAATCGTCCCCCATCCAGACCGGCTGCAAGGGGCGAACTTCGAGCGTTTCGTCCTTGCTGACCATCCACACGCGGGTCCCCTCATGGAAGCTCTCGCGCGGCAGGTTGAAAATCCCCTTCAGCTCGGTGCCGTCGATCTCGACACGCACGTAGTCGCCCAGCAGCAGGGCGGGTTTGCCGCGGTTTTCGGGGAGGATGGCGAGCGGGTCGTCCACCGCCACGAGTAGGCGGGCCATGCGCCCGGCAGGGTCGAGATCACCCAACAGCGCCACCACGTGACCCTCGCGGTAAAGGTTTGTCGTGGAATTTGGATACACGCGAGCGACACTGCCGACGGCCTCACCCGGCGCGGGAATCGTCAGCCAACCCAGTTGCGACTCAGGAACAGAGACCTGCACCCAGTAGGCATCGACCCCGGCGAGTGTCGCCACCACGGACTGCTGCGGAATGTAGGAGCCCATGTCGGCGTTTTTCTCCAGCACGATAGCGTTGAAGGGGGCGGCGATGCGGGTACGCTCCAGGTCGAGCTCGGCGTCCGCCAGATCCGCCTCGGCGGTCGTGACAGAAGCCTTGGCCTGCTGGAGCTGGGGCTCGCGCAGGGCCAGCGAGGCATTCGCCCCGGAGACTTCGGCGGCTTCCTTGATCAACTCCCACTCGCGCTTGGCGATGGTCTGGCTGCCGGCCTCGATGGCGAAGTCGGCCTTGACGTTTTCCAGCTGAGCCTCTGCCTGCCGGAGAGCGATCTGGTAGTCGCGGTCGTCGAGGCGGAGCATCAGCTCGCCCTTTTCGACCATGCGGCCCTCGGAGAAGTGCGGCCCCATCTCGACAACCTCACCGCCTACCTGGGCACGAATTTCGACCGAGCGCTGCGGGATGACCGCGCCCATGCCCTCGACCACGACCCGCGCGTCCGTGCGCGAGAGGACCATGGCCTCGACATTAGCCTGCATCGGCGCAGGCGGACGACGGGAGGTCTTCGGACCGGTCTCGATCAGGATGGTGCTGCCGATGACGGCGATCAGCGCCACCACAAAGAGGGCCAGAAGGCGGCGCCAGGGAAAGCGGCGGGCGGGACGGGATTCAGGTGCGTCGGACATGGGAAGTGCGGGTATGGGAAAAGTGTGCGGTTACTGGACGGATTCGGTATCGCCGCCGTCAAAGACTTCGGCAATGGCGGGGACGAACGGGATCGTGTCCTGCGGGGAAAGGATGGGGCCGGGCTGCGGGTTTTCCAACGGGATGCTGCCGCCGAGCGACAGGTAAAGGTCGATACGTGCGCCGAGCACCTGAGCCACCGCGTCGATGCGCTCGCGCTGGAGCCCTTGCAGGGTCGAGAGCGAGGAGATGACGTCGAGGTAGTTGGTCTGGCCGTTGATGTAGCGCAACTGTGCCTCGGTAAACTCCTGCTGCGCGGACTCCAGCTCAACGTCAAGGGCGGCCAGTGCGGCGAGATACCAGTACTCGTTGGCGAGGGCGTCGCGCACCTCCTTGAAGGCGGTCAGCACGGTCGAGCGGTACTGGAGCATGGCCTGACGGGCGCGGGCGAGCTGGCGCTCCACCTCGGCCTGGCGCGCCCCGGCGTCGAAGAGCGGCTGCGCCAGCGAGGCCAGGAACGACGCCGACCACGAGTCAAAGGCATCACTGAAGGCCTGCGCCGTCGTCGTAGCGTCAGCGCTGAGGGAAATCCGCGGCAGGCGGTCGGCTTTAGCCTCGGCGACATTCCAGCTGGCCGACTCCAGTTCCAGGTAGCGGGCGCGCACATCGGGACGCTGCACGAGCAGGTCCGAGGGGATACCCGTCTCGGGCATCGGGGGAAGGTCGGGCAGCGAGTGGTCCCCACCCAAATCGTACACCTGATCGGCGGGGACGCCGAGCAAGAGGGCCATCCGGTGCTGGAGCAGGCGGATCTGGCGCTCGGCCTCCGGCAGGCGGGCCTGCGCGGCGGCCAGCAACTGGCGCTGCTGCAGCACATCGAGCGCGCTGGACTGGGCGTTGGCGAAGCGCAAAAGAATAAGCTCAAGCTGGGTGCGGTTGGTCTCGACCTGATCGTTAAGCAGACGCAGGCCCTCGCGATAGGCGAGCAGACTCAACCAGGTCGAGGCGATGTCGCCACTGAGCGTCAATGCTGTGGCCTGCACGTCAAAGCCACTGGCCCCCGCCAAGGCTTCGGCACTCTGGGCCCCGGCACGGATGCGGCCCCACAGGTCCACCTCGTAGCCAATGCCGATACCGAGCCCGATGTTCGTATTCGTGCCCGACCCCTGCCCGTAGGTACGGGTCTTTTGCCAGGAGGCTGCCGCGTCGGCAGCGGGATATAGGTCTGCCCCGGCGATGACGGCCTCCGCCTGCGCCTGACGCAGTCGCGCCCAGGCCGAGGCGAGGTCGAGGTTGCCGCTCAGTCCTTGATCCTCCAAAGAGTCGAGGTCGGGGCGGTCAAAGGCGGTCCACCACTGGTCCTGACGGGCGACGGCGGCGACCGCGCCGGTATCCCCATACGTTTCCGGCAACGGCTGGGTCGTCTCGGCGGACGGGGTCTGCGCGGTGTACTGGCAGCCGGCCACGGCCAGAGCCGCCCCGAACACCACCCCTATGCGAAACTTCTTACTCACGGTCTAAAATCTCCTTTTGCTTCTCGCGGACGCCCGCCAGCGCGAAGCGGACGGTGTGCGCGATGACGGCTTCGACATCGGGAAACTTATGACGTTTCTTGCGAATCGCCATTTCCCGGATGGCGCGGTTGAAATTGAAAAACTGGAACAGCGCCACGATCGATAGACGGCACAGGCCGCGGTCCTCATCCGTGGCCTTCTCCCCCAGGAGGTCGCGCACGATGTCCACGAGGACATTGCGCTCGTCACTTATCACCTCGGCGAAAATGAACTCCAGAAACTCGGACGGCTCGGCGATCTCCTTCACAAACATGCGCGGGAAGAGGCTCCCCTCCCCCTCGTCGAAGATGCGGTGACAGTGCATGGTCAGGTACGCGCGCAGGCGCTCCTCGGCGGGCAGGCCTGTGAGGTCAGGCAGGGGGTGCTGCTCCTGGGCGCGGCCGTAGGCGTAGCGGAGCGTCTCGGCGTAGAGGCCGAGCTTGTCGCCGAAATGGTAGTTCGCGGCAGCCTGGTTGGCCCCGGCCTCCTGGCAGATCTGAGCCAGCGTCGTGCGGGAGTACCCGTGCGCGGCGAAACACTCGGCCGCCGCTTTCAGCAGGCGCTCGCGTGTCTCGCAGCTTTTCTTCGTCGTCTGGCTCATCGGAAGCATAGAACGACAAATTCCAATAAAAGTTTCAAATATTCATTTGAAATACGCATTTTAATTCCGGCGCATGCCATACACGTTCAAATCTGTTAATACTCAACCGTCCGGAAAGAGCCATCGATCCGCGATGGAAGGGAGACGCGCATGAGTTTGTAAGCAAAGCTGTTAGGCCACTTTGCGCATGCTTAAATCGCCCAGGCACCCCAGGTGTCAGCTCGACACCAGGGCCGGGCCGCCATCATAATCGGAGACACTGACTGGCGGCCTGAGATTGCCGCCGCGTCCCACCGCAAACCTCCACCCATCCGCCGATGAAAACCATACCCGAAACTGTCCTGAAAGCCTGGGACGAGCACCGCGAGGGATTCTGCATCCTCACCACCGCCACGCCCGAGGGCATCCCCAACGCCATTTACGTCGGCATCGTGGGCCGCTGCAAAGACGGCTTTTTCATCGCCAACAACTACTTTAACAAGACTAAGGCCAACCTGGAGGCCAATCCACACGCCTCGCTGCTCTTCATCACCGAGGAGCGCAAGGCCTATCAGCTCAAGGGCAAGATCAGCTTCCACACGGAGGGGTCCGTCTATGAGGCGATGAAGGCGATCAATCCCGACAAGTACCCCGGCCACTCCGCCGCCCTGCTCACCGTCGAGTCCATCTACAGCGGTGCCGAAAAACTGATGTAGGGGACCTACCGCTCGCATTCTCCATCGGTCAGCCCATCCAACCTCGCGGCCCGGGAATCCCGCCGAGGCAGGAGAAGAAGCTTACCCGTCAAAAGAAAACCCGGATGCTCACGCATCCGGGTTTTGCTACTGCTGCTGTTCGTTTTGACCTCTTGAAAGTCTTACTTCACGCGCTGGAGGCTGCGGCGCAGGACGCCCAGAGCCTGGGTGTGAATCTGGCAGATGCGGGCTTCGGAGACACCGAACACTTCGGCGATCTCGGCCAGGCGCATGCCTTCGTAGTAGTACATGGCCAGCACCTTTTTCTGGCGGTCGGGCAGTTCACCGATCATGTCGGCCATCAGGTCGATGTACTCGCTCTTTTCAAGGTCTTCGTAGCAAGGGCGGCTGTTCTGGTCCGCGATAGTCTCGTGCAGGTTGCCTTCGGCTTCGTCGTCCTGCCCGGCGGCACCGTCGAGAGAAACAAGGACGACCGGACGGGCCTTCTGCTGGTAGCGCTCGAGTTCGGCCATGGTCAGGCCCATGGCGTCGGCGATTTCGCCGTCGCGGGGAGCTCGACCGAGCTTCTGTTCAAGCTCTTCGACGATCTTGCTCAGCTCGCGGACCTTGGCGCGGCGGGTGCGGGGAAGAGAGTCCATGCGGCGCAGCTCATCGAGGATGGCGCCACGGATGCGCAGGGAGGCGTAAGCCTTGAAGGTGCCGGACTGCTTCGGGTCGAACTTCTGGACGGCGGCGATGAGGCCGGTCACGCCCACACTATGCAGTTCATCAAAGTCGGCACAGCGCGGGAGGTAGGAAAGCATACTCTTCACCACGGTGTTCACGAGCGGGTAGTGCTCTTGAAGCAGCTCGCTCTGGAGGTTGTCCATTTGACGGGGCTCGGACTTGCGGACTGTGGCGTTTAACTTCATGGCGATGGATGGTCTGAATCTATAGCGTGGTGGAATGCCATTATTTAACCACGTGCCATGCCACCTTCCCTAGATGTTACGCATCAACCTAATAACCAATAACATATAAATAAATATTTTCTCACCCACCAAACGCCAAGCCATAAACATAAGCAAAAACATTGCATATGCAAAAATTAACAATGCATTTGCAATACACACAAAGCCAATTATCTCCAGTTCCCTGGTGGTTCACCCCATTTTCTCACCAGCTGGACACCCAGAGATCGCATCAGGCATGCGGCAGATACCGAGACCGCTCTGTATCCTGAGCGAATACGGGCCCATCCCCGCTGTCGGGCTCACCGTAGACGTAAAGAAAGGCGCCCTCCAACGGGAGTACGCCACCCAGCGCAACACCGAGACGGTGCTGCGGACAAGTGCAGGCTGAAAGCCTACTCCTTGCTGGTCGAGCGGAAATGCGGCTGGAGCATCCCCTTGCCGGCCTCGCTCGATTCGTCGGAGGAGTCGGGAGCGGCTGACGAGCTGCCGGACTCGCCCATCAGGGCCTGAGAGCCCTTGGCGTCCTCCTGCTTTTGCTGGGATTCGAGCTTCTGAATCTCGGAGGCGATATCCTTGCTCAGGCGGGCCAGGGTCTGGCTGAGGGCCCCGACGATGTCCTCGTAGTTCTGCGTCTCCCCGGCGATGGGCTGGGTGTAGGCGACCTCCCCGACAAAGACCGTCTCGCGGTTTTTCGGCTCCAGCTTTTCGATCCGGTAAACGCCGCGCAGCTTGACCTCGTTGAGGTAAGTGTAGGCGCCGAACTCCTGAATCACGATCTGCACGTTGTAGTCGCGCGGGAAAGACTGCATCCACGGAAAGGCCGACACCTTGCCCGGGCCGATGAGCACGAGCAGGTTGCGCCGCACGGTCTCGGCAATGCCCTGGCCGAGGGGCTCGCTCCAGCGGTTGAACTCGCTGTAGACGACCTCGTTGGCGGCGGTGTTGAGCACGATCTGCGGCCGGTCCAGAAAGGACGGGATCTGCACGCGGGTCAGCCCGACATTGGGAGCCTCTCCCTCGAAAGACATCGGCGCGGTGCCCTCCGGGATGGGCGTGAGGACGTAAAAGTGCGAGGGCGAGGAAGAATCGCCGATGGAGCAGCCACCGAGGGCGAACAGGGAGGCGAAAAGCAGCGGAGCAAGGATGGTTTTACGCATGATTACTTGTCTGAGGATGAAGTGTCCTGCTTCCCGATCAGCAGGGAGCTCGGATTGCGCTCCAGATAATCGGCCAGCACGCGGATCGAGCGCATGGCTTCGGCCATTTCAGAGAGGGAACTCTCGAGCTGGTAGCGCAGAGGCGACTCGGGCTCGAGCATGGTGTTGAGATTGTCGGAAAGGTCGTCGATACGCGTCAGCGTGCCGCGGGCTCCGTCAAGGGTGAGCTTGAGGTCGGCGATGACGTCGTCGAGGTCCTTGTCGAGAGCGTTGATAAACTTGCGCCCGTCGTCCAGGGTGGCGTTGAGGTTACCCGCGACTTTCTTCAGCTCGGGATCCCCGGTGATGCCGTCGAGGTTGTCGAGCAGGGCGAGGGTCTTGTCGTTGATAGCCTTGAACTGGATGTCGGCAATGCCGTCGTCAAGCCGCGTGAGGATGTCGTTGGTCTTATCGCCGATGGCCTGGAAGTCGATCTTGCTGATCTTGTCCACCATGGTGGTGACCTTTTTGATCACTTCGGTCAGGCCGGAGGAAACGGTCGGGATCTCCTTGTAAATCAGCTCTCCGGTCTCGGGGTCGGGCTGCTGCACGTAGTAGGCGGGCCCGGTGTTGGGATCGTAGTCGAGCTCGATAAAGAGCAGGCCGGTAACGAAGCTGGCCTGCTGGAGCTGGCCGCGCAGACCGAGGATGTCGACCTGCTCCTGGAAAACCTTGTCTTCGCTCAGGTCCACGTCCACCCCGAGGGTGTTCTGGAGCCGGTCGATGTCGATCTGGATGAGCACGGGCACGTGCGGCGACTCGTCATCCTGGTTGAAACGGATGTAGATCTGCGTGACCTGGCCGATGCGCACGCCCTTGAACTTGACGGGGGCACCGACTTCGAGGCCGTTGATGGAATCCTCAAAGTAGAGGATGAAGGTCTCGGTCTTGCGGAAGAGCGTGCCGGAGCCGAAAATCACCAGGGAAACGACGGCCAGGACGACGGCTCCCACCACGAATATGCCAATGGCGGCTGGATTGGCTTTCTTGCTCATACGGTATATTAGAAGGACGTTAGCGGATTAGAAGTATTGGGCAATGGCTTTTTTGCGCAGGTCTCAGAGGACCTCGGGGATCTCCTCTTCGCCCCGACGCAGGAAAGTGCGCACCGCCATGTTTTCAGTCTGGTCCCGCAGTTCGCGGGGCTTGCCGATCGCGCCCTGGGTGCGGGTCGCGGCGTCGAGGAAGATCGCCTTGTCGGCAATCGCAAAGATACTGGCCAGCTCGTGCGTGACGACGACGACCGTCGCCCCCAGGCTGTCGCGCAGCTCCAGGATGAGGTCGTCCAGACGGCGGGAGCTGATCGGGTCGAGGCCGGCGCTGGGCTCGTCGAAAAAGAGTACGTCGGGGTCAAGCGCCATGGCACGGGCCAGACCGGCGCGTTTGCGCATGCCGCCGCTGATCTCGGACGGGTAAAAGTCCTCAAAGCCGCGCAGGCCCACCAGCGAGAGCTTGAAGGTGGCGATGTCGCGGATCTCCTTCTGCGAGAGGCTGGTGAACTCGCCCAGGGGCAGGCCGACGTTTTCGGCCAGGGTCATGGAGCTCCAGAGCGCCCCGCCCTGATAGAGCACGCCGAACTTCTGGAGCATGAGCAGCTTTTCCTCGTCCTCGGCGCGGTTGAAGTTCTGCCCGTCGAAGTAAACGTCGCCCTTGGCCGGGTCTTTCAGGCCGATCAGGTGCTTGAGCAGGGTGCTCTTGCCGCAGCCGGACCCACCCATAATGACGAAGACCTCGCCCTTGTTGATCTCGAAATTGAGGTCGTTCATGACCACAAAGGACCCGTAGGCCATGGTCAGGTGCTCGACTTTGATCTTGGGGGGCTCCGTGCTCATATCCCGATGATATTGAAGATCACGGCGAAGATCGCGTCCGCCACAATGATGCAGGTGATGCCCGTGACCACCGCCGAGGTGGCGGCCACCCCGACCGCGGCCGAACTGTCGCCGCACTGCATGCCGCGCAGGCAGCCGGTGGCGGCGACGATCACACCGAAGAAGACGGACTTGATCAGCCCGCTGAAGAAGTTGGGCAGGTCTATGGCCGCGATGGTGCGCCCCACGAACTGCTGGAAGGTGATGTCCAGCGTGGTCACGCTGACCACGAGGCCTCCGATGATACCGATAAAGTCGGAAAAGAGCACCAGCAGCGGCAGCATGCAGCACAGGGCGAGCATGCGCGGCAGCACCAGAAACTCCATCGGGGAAATCCCGAGGGTCTGGAGAGCGTCGATCTCCTCGGAGACCTTCATCGTCCCCAACTGCGCGGCAAAGGCCGCCCCCGTGCGCCCGCACATAACGATGGCCGTCATGATCGCGCCCATTTCACGGACCATGGCCAGGCCGACGAGGTCGGCCACGTAAATGGTCGCCCCGAACTTCTGGAGCTGGACCGCGCCGACGTAGGCCAGGATGAGGCCGACCAGAAAGCTGATCAGGGCGACGATGGGCAGGGCCTCGGCCCCGGTCTGCTGAACGACGACCCACAGGTCACGCCAGCGGAAGCGCGCCCGCCCGCCGAAGAAGCGCAGGAAGGCGATGGTGGCCTCCCCCAGAAAGGTAAAAATGTCCCAGGTCTCCTCGGCCAGCGCGATACTGTGCGAGCCCAGGCGGTAAAAGAGGGAGCGCGTGCGCTCGGTGCGTCCGGTGTCCTTTTTTTCCGGGACGGCGGTGGCGAGCTTCATCAGGTCGCCCGCACCCTTGGGCAGGCCAGACTCGTCCACGTCCAGCTGTTTCTCCGCGGCGATGTCCCAGCAGCGCAGCAGGAAGGTCATCAGTCCACTGTCCCAGGAGGTCACGCCCGCCGCGTCGAAGGAGACACGGGAAACTCCTCCCCCGAGCTCCTGCTGCAAGCGGTCGGAGTCCGGGAGCTTTTCCTGCATCTTCCAGGTACCACGCAGCACGACGGTGAGGCAGTCGTTACCCTCGCGGCGAAAGTCCAGTTCGGGTGGTGCGTCCTGTTCCGGAATAGTTTAGGGGGAGACAGATGGCATATCCGTCAGGTGTGAAAGTCGGGGGACATTTCCCCCGGGTCAAGCAAAAGGCTGGCCATCTTGCCCAGGATGAGCTATTTCTGACCACGCTACGCGATTATTATGGGGCAGGACATACAGACCATTCTCTTCGATCTGGACGGGACGCTGATCGATCATTTCACAACGATCTACCGCTGCTACCGGTAC
>JAUTCS010000128.1 GCA_030673825.1 Verrucomicrobiota bacterium JB024
CCTACTGGGCCCGCGGCCCCGGCCCGCCCACGCCCCCGGCCCCCCCCCCCCCCCCCCCCCCCCCCGACGCGATGCGTAGCATCGAAAGTGCAGGCTTTGCCTGCTGCGGGTCTGGGCTGCATAAGCCCAGATATCTTCCCCCCCAGCTCACCCGCTACGCTTGGCGGGCGCTTTTTTTGCGGGCGGGGGTGAGGGCTTTTATAAAGACGCGGGAGTGGCGGGCGCTGGCGTTGTAGTGGTCGCGGCGGGCTTTGGGCAGGTCGGCCTCGGTGCCTTCGGCGAACCCGGCCACGTCGCGGAAGAAGTTCCCGGCCTGGGTGCTCAGGGCGACGACGCGGGCGGCCTTCATGCGGCGGGCTTCCAGGCAGGCGAACTCGACCAGTTTCTGGCCGACGCCCCGGCCCTGGTAAAAGGGCTGCACGAGGACCGCGCCCAGCTCGACGGTCTTGTCGTCGAGCGGGGTGAGGCTGAAGCAGCCCACGATGCTCTCGTCGATCTCATAGACGTAAAAGTGGCCGATGGCGTCCTCGATGGAGGCGCGGGTGCGGGTGCGCAGGGTCTCGCTCTTGGCGGCGTTGCGGGTGATGGCGAAGATGCTGGCGGCGTCCTTTTTGCGGGCGGGACGGATCTGCTGGTAGTCGTTGGCGTGGATCATCGTGCCCAGACCGACCTTGTCGAAGATTTCGGTCAAGAGCCCGCCGAAGATGCGCCCGTCGAGGATGTGGGCGCGGGG
Source organism: Verrucomicrobiota bacterium JB024 (assembly GCA_030673825.1). Taxonomy (GTDB): domain Bacteria; phylum Verrucomicrobiota; class Verrucomicrobiia; order Opitutales; family Cerasicoccaceae; genus Ruficoccus. The sequence continues at coordinate 734 of JAUTCS010000128.1, forward strand.
GGTGCCCGCCTCCAGCGTGTGCGCGGCAAAGGTGGCCTTGGACAGCAGGCGCTCGTCGAGGCTCTTTTTGTGCTTGGACAGGAGCGACTGAAGCTCATCCAGGGGGATGTTCATGACGGGCGTGCCGTCCACCACGAGGCCGGGGAAGGGCGTGAGGTAAATCAGCTTGGAGGCGTGCAGGCGCACGGCCAGTTCGCTGGCGAGCTGGTCAGAGTTGAGCCGGTAGGGCTGCCCGTCGCGGTCGCAGGCCAGCGGAGAGAATACCGGCACGAGCCCTTCGGAGAGCAGGAGACGGACAAGCTTCTCGTCGAGGCGGTCGATCTTGCCGGTGTAGCCGAGGTCCTTGCCCTTGATCACGCCGGCCTCGGTGGCGCGGACGGCGTTGGTGACGGCGTAGCGCAGGCCGTTCTGGGTGAGGGCGCGGGTGAGGGTTTCGAGCACTTCGGAGCTGGCGGCGACGGCCATCTCCAGCGTCGGGGCGTCGGTGGGGCCGCTGCCGTGGGCATCGCTGATGGGGATGCCGCTGTCTTCGGAGAGGCGCTTGATCTGGCGGCCGATGCCGTGCACGAGCACGATGTCGATGTTCAGGCTGCGCAGCACGGCGATGTCCGTCACCACGTTGGCGAAGTTCTCGTCGTCGATGATCGAGCCGTCCAGCGCGATGACAAAGACGTGGTCGCGGAACTGCGGCACGTATTCGAGGATGCCGCGCAGGTCGGTCGGCTTGAGCGTGGTCTTCGTGTCCGAAGGCATAGTGATTCGAATATGCTAACTCCCTGATGCCCGGCGGGTAAATCCAAAAAACACGGACGGTGTGTGTACGTGGTTGGTGGGAAAAACGATGGCAGGAAGATCCGCGGGCGACTGGAATTCATCCTGATTGGCTTGCGGAGGTTGTGCGGGGGTCTTTTATATCCTGTCCCATGCCGTCGAATCCCCCGTCTCCGAGCGACCCCCTCGTCGAGGACTTTCTTCTGTACCTGCAAACCGAGCGGGGGCTCTCGGCCAACACCGTCGAGGCTTACGACAACGACCTCACGCACGCCTGGGAATATCTCAATGCCAAAGGTGTGGCGGACTGGAGCGTGGTGGACCGTCACCACCTGGAGGGCTGGATGAGTGAGCTGGCGAAGCTCGATTACGAACCGGCCACCGTGGCGCGGAAGCTGTCCGCGCTGCGCATGTTCGCCAAGTTTCTCGTCCGCGAACGCGTCTGCGCGAAAGACTTCTGCGAACTGCTCGACACCCCGAAACTCCACCGCAAGCTGCCCGGCACGCTCAGTGCCGACGAGGTGGATCGCCTGCTCGACGCCCCCGACGAGGACTCCCCGCAGGGCATCCGCGACCGCGCCATGCTTGAGCTGATGTATTCCAGCGGGCTGCGTGTGTCGGAGCTGTGCGGGCTGCCGCTTCAGGCGGTGGATCTCGACCACGGCTTCGTGCGGGTCTTCGGCAAAGGCTCGAAGGAGCGCGTCGTGCCCGTCGGCTCCAAGGCCGTCGAGGCGCTCCAGCGCTACCTCGACGTGGCCCGGCCCAAGCTTGTCAAGCCCCGCACCGGGAGCGACCTTTTTCTCAGCCAGTGGGGCCGGGCCCTCTCGCGCAAAACCTTCTGGGTCAACCTCCGCGCCCACGCCGCCACCGCCCGGATCACCAAGCCCGTCAAACCCCACCTGCTGCGCCACTCCTTCGCCACCCACCTGCTCGAAAACGGTGCCGACCTGCGCGCCATCCAGGAAATGCTCGGCCACGCCGACATCTCCACCACCCAGATTTACACCGCCGTCAAAACCGAATCCCTCGCCGCCCAGCACGCCCAGTTCCACCCCCGCCGCAAGCAGGTGAAGGAGTGAGAGGGGGGATATGTGGGGGATGAGGAGAGCTGGGCTTATGCAGCCCAGACCCGCAGCAGGCAAAGCCTGCACTTTCGATGCTGCGCATCGCATCGGCGGGTTGTGGTTAAGAGGGCGCGGGGTTTTCGACAAACACCCGGGCGGGCAAAAAGGGGGGCGCCCCAGTTGGTGGGGGGGGGGGGCCC
>JAUTCS010000129.1 GCA_030673825.1 Verrucomicrobiota bacterium JB024
CCCAAGCAGGGGAGACCGAGCGTGGAAAAGTCAAACAGTTGCGCTTTCTTGAGGGCAGGGATGTCCTGCTCCTCGACGGGGTTTTCAATCACTTCGCTCATGGGATTTACTTTTTAAAGATGTACTCGGCATTGGCCGGGCGGATGTCGGTGAGGGTACCCTTGTAGTGGCGCAGGTCCTGCGGCTGGTAGGGGTGTTTGGCGAGGGCTTCGATGTCGATGTCGACGCCGAGACCGGGAGTGTTCGGGATGGTCAAGGAACCATCGATGAAGTCAGTGTCTTCACGGGCGACTTCCGCGCGCCAAGGCACGTCCGTGGCCATCGTTTCGAGGCGGCGGATGTTGAGCGTGGCGGCGGCGGCGTGGAGGGTAGCGGCGTTGGCCACCGGGCCGCAGGGGTTGTGCGGGCAGCACGGCAGGAACTGCGCCTCAGCCATGTCCGAGATACGGCGCAGCTCGGCGATCCCGCCTACGTGCGTTACGTCCGGCTGGGCGAAGTCCGCGCAGCGCGTGGCAAAGAACGGCACATAGTCCCAGCGGCTGTAAAGACGTTCGCCCGCGGCGATGGGGACCTTTGTCCGGCGGCGGACATCGGCGACGGCGTCGAGGTTGCCCGGAGGCAGCGGCTCCTCGAACCACCCGACGTTGTGGGCCGCAAGCATGTCCCCGGCGCGCACCGCCGTGGGCACATTAAAGCGCCCGTGGCCCTCGATGAGCAGCTCGGCACGTCCGGCCACGACCTCGGCCACGGCGGCCACGCAGGCCTCCGCCGTGACGAACTCTTCCGGCGTCAGATCCAGGTAGGCCGAGCCGAAGGGGTCCCACTTGAGCCCTTTGTAGCCCGCCTCGATCGCGGTCCGCGCCTTTTGCGCAAATTCCTCAGGCTTCTTCGCCCCGGCGAACCAGGCATTAGCGTAGCACTGGATGCTGTCGCGCACCCGGCCGCCCAGCAGCTCGTACACCGGCACGCCGAGAGCCTTGCCCTTGATGTCCCAGAGAGCCATCTCCAGCGCCCCGAGCGCGGACATGTAGACGGGTCCACCGCGAAAATACACCTCGCGGTTCGCATCCTGCCAGATCGCCTCGATGTCCCCGGCCCGGCGTCCGATCACGCCCCGACCGAGCTCCAGCATGGCCTCGGCCACGGTCTTTTCACGGTATTCGAGCGAAGCCTCGCCCCAGCCATAGAGGCCCGCGTCGGTCTCGACTTTGAGGAACACCCAGTTGGTGCGGAAGCAATCGGCGATGTACGGGGTCAGGGAAACGATTTTCATGGATTTCATTATGCTCGTTTCAGGAATAGCCGAAACTCCCTTTCAATGCACGCACAGCTGCTTCACGACAGTCAGCTTAAAGTTAACAATTATGGGCCCACGTTTATGACAAACCCCTTGCCATCGTTGTCATGTTTTTGCTTGCGCAAATTAGTTTTATATAAAAATATATACATCATCCATTAACGACTAGCTCCGTTTCTTTGTATAACACCAAGCGGCGTTAACAACTCCAGAGACCCTCCTTTTCATGAAAACCCTCGATACTCTGCAAGAACCGCTGGCCATCGCCATGTGGGATTCCTCCTGGCTTCGGCGCCGTTACCGCGGTGGCGGCTTCGAAGACTGGGACAAGGCCCTGTGCGAACTGGTTGAGCGCGGCTACAACGCCGTGCGCCTGGATGTATTTCCGCACCTGATCGCCCCCTCCCCCGCGGGCGAGATCGTCGAGGTCTTCAAGGACGTGCCCAACCAGTACCCGCAGTTCTACGGGCTGGCCATGTGGGGCAACCCGTGGACGATGTACATCCGCCCGCGCCAGGCGCTGATCGAGTTCATGACCAAGTGCCGCGAGTACGGCGTCAAGGTCGGCCTGGCCACCTGGTTCAAGCCGACCGACGACCGGCGCAACGAACAGATCGAGGGTGTGCGGGAATTTATCCGCGTATGGGACCAGACGCTGGAGTTCATCGACGCGCACGGGCTGATGGACACCGTCGTGTACCTCGACCTGCTCAACGAGTACCCCGAGGGCCATTGCCTGAAGTGGTTTCACAAGATGCTCGGCACGATGACCCAACCCCGGGCGACATCGGGTCGCCTGAACGCCGCTCAGCTCGCCTTCGTCCGCGACTTTCTGGGCGAGTCCATCGACGCGCTCCGGACCAAGTGGCCCACCCTCTCCATCGCCACCAGCCTGACCTGGAAACATCTCGACGAGTACTTCATGCAGGCGGAGGTGCCCAGTCTGGATTTCCTGAACGACATGGACTTTCTCGACGTGCACATCTGGATCACCCAGAACAGCGACTTCTGCGCGGGGACCGACTACCACACAACCATCGCCCAGCATGGCAACCCGCATACGCTCTTCACGGTGGAGCGTAGCGGCGGGGCTTACGCCGGTCTCTCCGAGCGTGTCATCCCCGCCGACTACCACTACGACGAAGTTTACCAAAAAATGCTCATCCGCTGGCGCGAGGATAAAGACCTCTGGACGAGCTGGTATGCCCGGACACTCGACACGCTAGCCGGGCTCGCCCGGCGGTACGACTGCCACCTCGGCCAGACTGAGGCCTGGGGCCCGGTCAACTGGACCGACCACCCGCTGCTGGAGTGGGACATCCACCGTGAGGCAGCGGAGATCGGGGTCAAACTCGCCGCCGAGCGCGGCTACCTTTTTGACTGTTCGGCCAACTTCTGCCACCCGCATTTCCTCGGGTTCTGGGAAGACCCCGAGTGGCACCGCGGGATTGCCAGCGTCATTCGCGGGGCCACCCCGTGGAAGCTCCGTGGCCAGAAAACGTTGGCCGGCTCACACGCCTGATTTTTCCCAAGGCCATCCCTGCAGGAGCATCAAAAAAGCCCCGCCCGGCGATGCCGGCATAATCCGGCACCGCCGAGGCGAGGACCAGTGTGCTTATTACCTGTGTGCTTTGGAAAAGGTAAGCGCTACCGGCGCTTACGACCGAAGAGGACGCCGCCAAGCAGGACAATCCCCAGCAACCCATAGAGTGCGCCATTGGCGGGCTCGGGGATCACGACCGTGTCCCAGGACGAGCCCATGCGCAGGTCGTCGTAGTGGAAGACGTCGCCACTGGCATCCAGATTATATGTGCGGAAGATAACTCCACGGTACCCGTCGGCTCCGGTGGTGCTGCTGGCGGTGATGGAGATCGACGTGTTGTTCTCATCCGCGATGGTCGGGTTGAGCCACACGGTCATGGTCTTGTACACGCCGTCTTCCCAGCCACTGAGCTTGCCCACGACGAGAAAGGTCGTCTGGTACGTGATCGGCGTGTCCATGATCCGCTCGGTCACGTTGTTGACGCGCGCGCCAACGCGGCCGCTGGTGATGACCGCGAAGTTGTCCACCGCCACGCTGATGTTGCTGTCCAGCACGCCCACGCTCATGAACGAGCCGGAGTTGATCACGCCCGTGGTGCTGCCGTTGGTCACCTGGAAGATAAAGCTGAAGTAGATATCGGCCCCACTGGTGTTGGTGCTGGAAGCGAAGGTGCGGCTGGCCGCGTTTTGCGTGCTCGCACCGGAGAATGCAACCGAGTTGCCGCTGCCGTAAACGACGCCGTTACCGTCGGTAAAGCTAATGGCATCGTCCGTCGTGATGATCGTGGCCGTACCGGAGCCGGTCCAGCGGTTGTTCCAGCCGGTGCCACCGGCGCCGTCCGGACCGGAGCCCTGGATCAGGGCCGAGCCGTTCGTGTAGTCAAAGCCCTCGAAGGTGGGCAGGTCGGCCTGGGCGAAAGCGAACGGCAGACAGCCGGCGGCTATCCACGCGCTGAGTTTGATCAAGTTGTTCATGGTGCTCGGGGGTTGGAGTTGTTCCCGTCAGGCTGGGTTAATGACGGCCCGACGTTGAGAATGTCTGTGTGTTAGAGTGAAAATATCAAAGGTACTGCGGACTAGCGGGTGCTTGGCTGAGCGGCGACAAGCTCGGCACCCACCTGCGCCATCGTATCGCGTTGCCAGGCGTGGACCCGCTCCATGATTTTCGCCACGCGTTCGCGGGCTTCATCCGGGCGGTCGGCGATGCGCAGCAACGCGGCAGAGATTGCGTCGGCCGGGCAGGCGTCGATCTCGAAGAACCACTCGTCCATGCCGACGTCGTGCCACATCTGGCCCTTGATCGTGTCGGTGGGCTGGCGCATGAATACCGTCGGGATCCCGGCGGCGAGCGCGAAGATCGGCGAATGGTTGTCCATGCTCAGCACCGCGCACGAGCGCGCGAAGGTCGAGCAGGCTTCGTCCGGCAACCAGTAGTCGGGCCGCCACACGACGCGCTCGCGGACACGCTCGGGCAGATACTCGTCGCGCAGGAGTCGCCCGAGCTCGACCTGGTAGGTCATCTCCGGACATATCAGCGCGGGCAGGCCGGCGTGGTCGATCCAGCGGGTTACGACCTCGGCCAGCTTACTCATGTCCGCATCGATGTGACGGGCGCTGATCTCTGCGCGGCGCTTCGTGACAGGCGTCTGCGGCGTATTGTGAATCTCGTGATACGGCGTGTAACGCAGCCGAGGGATGACACTGATGAATCGCCCAGCCTCAAGACCATGAGCGCCCATGAACGCATCCGCGGAGGCGTCGTCACGCAGGTCGCAGCCAAAGGCCCCGTCCGGCGCAAAAGCGAGTTGGCCCGGTGTGACGCCCTGCTTACGCAGGTAATCCAGGGTCATCGTATCCCGGCAGAACACGAAACGCGCCCCGTCAAGCACCTCCCGGTCTTCAGGCGAAAGGTCGTCTGCGGGCAGCGCCATGACGGTCTCCCGCTGGCGCTCGATCAGGTCGCCGCCGTCGGGCTCGCCCGACTTCATCAGCGGGTCAATTGTGATCCCGTAGAGGCCGTAGGGCTTGCCGGTCGCCCGCGACCAGGCCAGCACATCATCGCGTGCGACGATGCTCGGCCCCGAACCATGCAGAAGCAGGTCCGCCTCCGACACCGCCCGTTCCAAGGCCTCGGAAGCGTCCTCGCCGCTGCCGCCGATTCTGCCCTGGACGATCTCCATCTGTGGAAAACGGTGCAGCAACATTTCGCGCACACCGCGGTCCACGTTCTGCGCCCAGAGGATGACCCGCGCCTGCGGCAGGTGCTTTTCCAGCAGGCTGAGAACGCCGGGGGAGTGACCGATGTCCCCGATATTGACGGTCTGCCACGAGGAACGCAGCAGGATGCAAGCGTCCTTTCCAGACGGTGTCAGGGGAAGGGGTGAATCCTGGGTGGGGGAAGGCATAAGTCTTGATGTATCGAAAAGTGAATACGAAGGTTAATGTCAGTCTGGCTGGGCGGTACTCTCCACGCGATCGATGCGGGAGACGGTGCCGTCGACGACCGGAAGGTCCGCCAGTGAGACGAAGGTGTGGAGGGTGAAGCTGGTGACGGGTTCTCGGGTTCGGGTCTGCACGCAGACGTGCTCGCCGACCTCCCGGCGGTGAAGCGTCGCGTCCGGGACGCTTTCAAAGAGAATCTCGATGGGCGCATCGGGCTCAAACTCCAGCCTCACCGGCCCGGCCTGCGCCGTATCGTCGTCGAGATGCTGCGGAGCTCCTGCGGGCGTGCCCGTGTTCCAGTAAAAGACGACCATCTCCGGCTGGCTGAGCACGACCTCGTCTACGATCTCCATCTCCTCGGTGTCCCAGATCACGCGGCGAACCCAGCGTTCGGCATGTGGATAGCAGGCGGAAGCATCCACCGTGACGTCACCGCCGTCCGGACCGATCTCGTTGACGGTAATCGGCGCAACGCGACGATAGGGCTTCGGGTCGGCGGGCAGATTGGCCCCGATCTGGAGCACGTTATGGCCCTTGAGTCCGGTTGCAATTTTCTCCACCGGACTGCCGTAGGGCGGGCGTCCGGCCTCGATCAGCAACGGCGTTTCCCCGATGATGAAGTTCACGTGCCCGCGGTCGGGATGGTCGTGGTAATCGCTTGCACCTCCGCCGCGAATCCACACGCCCGTGGCGTCGTCATCCCAACTGCTACGCCAGTTCAGGCGGGTGCCGACCGGGTAGTTCGCCCACAGCGGCGCGGCGGGCAGGTCGGAACCGAAAGCCGCGGCGGCCAAAATCGCGTCGAGCGAGGAAGTGTTCATGTCAAAGGCCTGCACGGCCCAGTACGCGTCGGAGTTGCCGGTAAAGACCGCGATCTTCGAGAGCACATCGCCGTAAACCTTGAACCCGTGGCGGTCCGTGTTGAAGGCGTCGAAGTCGTTGACGACAAAACCGCCAGGCTGCGCGTGATGCGCGAACCACGTGCCCGTCTTGCGCATAAAAGGGTGCTCATACAGCCGGGAGTCTCCGGCGACGTGGGCCGCCCGCGCCGCCGAGATCATGCCGCGCACCGTGATGCTCGCGTAGGAAAGACCCTCGGAAAACTCGCCCTCGTCCCCCATCGCGTCCAAGGACTCCAGCATCCACTGGACGCCCTGCTCGTAAGCCTCGGGGTATTGGTCGCGCCCAAGAAACACCGTTGCGCGGATCAGCCCCTCGACCGGCACGACCCACTGGTTGCTCATCACCTTGCGTGACTGCACGTACCAGGGCACGCCTTCCTCGAAATCGGCCAGGATGCGTGTCATGGAATTCTCGATACGCGCGTCCAGCTTCGCCCGCAGTTCCGGGCTCAGGCTGTGCGGGGGAAGTATCTCCAGCGTGTCGGCCACAGCACGGATGTCCCAACCCGTGGCCAGCCAGACACCATCCCCGCGCTCTGACAGAGTCTCACCCCGGGCGGACTTCGATCGCAGCGTCCAACCGGGGCGCTGAAAGGGCTCCCACGTGGTCATCTCCTCCAGTTGCTCGGTCAGGTATGCGAGAAAGGCCGGGTCCTGTGTCAGCACATAGGCCGCCGCCACCTTGGGCATTTCGACCGCGACGACGGAACCCGCCTGCGAATCGGACGAGGCGAGCAGAAATTGTTCGCGGATCACCGGGTCGGCCACCGTGCTCGCGGAGGAAAGATTACCCGAGACACGAACCTGCGACAGTTCTTCCTCGCTGTAAGCGCGACGCACGATCCCCGAGTCCACAATCCGGCGCGCCTCCTCGATCAGCCCGGCACGTGCTTCGTCCGTGGCGGGCTCGGCCTGCGCCTTGAGCAGCAGCGTCCGCAGATCCGGCGCGGTCGCTTCGGTCATTACGGGGTCCGCCGCCTCCTGCGCCGAGGCGCCGACGCCCTGTGCCGCCAGCGCAAGAAGCGCCAGTCCGCAACAGTGCGTTCTGAAAAAAAGCGGAAAACCCGAGATCATGGCTTGAAACTAACGCGAACTGGTCCGATTTAAATACAGCCGCGACTTTACTCGTTGAGCCAATCCCCTACCCACCATGCCCGAGGAAAACCGAAAGATCACGTTGCAGGATATCGCCGACGACGTCGGCCTGAGCCGCTCGGCCATCTCGCTCGCCCTGCGCAACCACCCCAGCATTTCGCAGAAAACGCGGGAGCGCGTCCACGCCGCCGCCGAGCGCCTGGGCTACCGCCCCAGCCCGCTGGTCTCCGCGCTGATGTGCCAGATCCGGGACAAACGCCGCACCCACACCGAATCCATCGCCCTGATCAGTCGACTAAAGGAGCCGGTTTCCGAAAAGACTTCGGCCAGCCCATTTTACCTGATGCTCTACCGCTCGATCATTGAGCAGGCCAAGGCGAAGGGCTACCGTATCGACGAGTTTTACCTGGCCAAAGATCCGCTCTCCGGCCAGCGGCTGTCGAAGATTCTCGTCTCTCGCGGAATCCACGGGGTCATTCTGTTCCCTGGTAACGACACCCCGAACCTCGACTTTCCGCAACTGGATTGGGAACAGTTTGCGACGGTGCTGATCGGCTACAATTCGGTCAACTCCCAACTCCACCAGATCGCCTCCGACTACACCTACGACATCGAGTACGCGCTCGACTATATCCGCAAGGGCGGTAACCGCCGCATCGGCCTCGTCATCACAGAAGGGCGTAGTCGCACCAGTAATCACGCCTGGCTCTCGCGTTTCCTGCTTTTCCAGCACTTCACCCCAAAGGCGGACCGCGTCACCCCGTACATTCAGTCCGGCGAGCACTTCGAGGCGGACAAACTGCTGGCGTGGTACGCCCGGGAAAAACCCGACGTGGTACTCTTGTCAGACGAGCATCTACACCAGTATTTCCGCGAAGCCGGTCTCCGTATCCCCGGCGATGTCCAGCTCGTCAACCTCGTACTGCGAGACTCCACCTCCGGGCTCGCCGGGATGAACCCGCACACCGAGGAGGTCGGGCGCGTCGCCGTGGACCTCGTCTCGACCCTCTTGCAGACGAACCAGATCGGCATCAGCCCCTACCCCCAGGCCATCACGATCAAGGGCCACTGGGTCCCCGGCAGCTCCTACATCGAAAAGACAGCGCCGTGAGCGGTCCCCTCCCGGCGCAGTTAGTAAAATAAAACACCCGCGGGAGCGAAGATGTCCAGCCCGGCAGTGGAGACGCTCCTTAGTGAGCGATTGTCTTGGGCCGGATCCACTTGATCAGCAGCGGATAGTCGCGCACCTCGATGTCCCTCAGTAGGACGCCATACGGCGTAGCCAGGGCCTGGAGCTGTTCCGGGTCGCGCCGATCAACGAAATCGGACCGGATCAGCTCGACGATCTCGTTTTTCGGCCGCTTGGCCGGCATCGCCATCAAGTCGATCTGCAGCGGAGCCTGCCACCCCTGCTCAGTAATCTCCATGCGCGCGGGGTAGCGAATGTGCACGTCGCCCGATGGCTCAGCGGACCAGAAAAACACCAGCATTTCCTCGAACTCGGGCGTCTCGCGCCGATACACCTGCTGGTACAGTGGCGGAGTGGCGGCAGTGGTGGAGCCATCCGATGAGGTCACGGACTCCTGCGGGTTATGTGGATTAACCGACAAGGTGCGGCGGGGCCCGGTCACCTCCACCGTGACGGGAGCGTCCTCGTCGAGCGTGTAACGGGAGTCCAGGACGGCATTCAGGTTCTGTGAGGCGAGGTACTGCGGCTTTTTCTGGAAGTCAGCGGTCACGATACTGAACGTCGCCTGCTTATCGTAGGAAAGCTCGCGGGCGGGCCGGTAGAGGCAGAACTGCGTGCGCGGGTACACCCCGAGCTCAAAGTCCAGCAAGGCGCGCCGCAGCTCGTACTTGGCGCCCACGACCCAGGAGATTTGCTGCTCACCGTTTCCGTCGATGACATTGGTCAAGCCATCCTCCGTCGTGGCCAGCGGCAGATCGTAGCCGTCGTTGTGATCGCGAATTTGCTGGCGCAGGTCAGCCACCTGGTCGCGGTAATCCTCCCACCAGGTCCAGGGATAAAATTGCGAAGCGTTTTCGGGGATGTTGTGTCGCCAGGCCGGAGCCCGGTACGGATGGTAGGAAAAGACGTCGATCTCGTCAGCCAGCCCGGCTTCGAGCGCGCGCGGGATCCATGGGTACGGGTACTCGTCGAGGCACTGGAGCATGGCCGTGCCCGGGCCGTAGATAACGGCGTCAGGCTGCTCCCGGCAGATAATCCCGGCCAGAAAACGCACAACCTTCACGTAGTTTTCCGGGGTGATGTGCGGAGCCTGGTTGCCAATGTTGGGCTCGTTCCAAATCTGCCAGTGGTTGACGTAGGGCTTGAGCTGACGCACGCACGCACGGACAAAGGCCGCCGCCCGCTGCATGTCGGGGGAATCCTCCTCGTAGGAATACTCGGCCGCCCCGTTCCACGGCTCCCAGGGAAACGGATCGAGCCGCACGAGCAGGCTCACATCCGCCTCACGCAAGAGCTCCGCATACTGGACGCAACGCGGCGGCAAGGGATCGAAGCGGGCCTGGACCTGCTCCGGGGTCATGGAGCGGGCGTTACCGATGGTCAGGTAGTCCGTCACCCATTTGAAGCCACCTTCGGTGACGAGGTCGGCGAGCTTGCGGACGGTGGCGTCGTCGGCTCCCTCTGCCATGACAGTCGTATGGATGCCGAAGGGGCTGTCCTCAATTTCCCGGGAATTTCGCGGTGTCCCCAAGGGCACCTGAGCCCGGATCTCGGGAGACAGTTCCGAGAAGCGCGGAACCGACTCTGTGGAATCGGCCCTCGCACCAAAAGGCATAGACAGAGACACAATGACGACGGTTGCCAGGGGTAAAAAGACAGCGGGAGTCACTTTACGCATAGGGAGGGCATTCATATAGGGATGTCGAGACGGGTTGTGTGTTGCAATATGGGGCAGCGATATTCAGCTTGTCAACCCTAATGGTATTATTAAAAATACCATTTGAGTTTCAAGGTGATAACCGCCGTTTAAAGCCTTTATAAGAGGTATATCCGTTAGATTTTGCCATATCTTAATGAAATCGACTTGATTATTTGGACTATTTATATTTACAATCAATCCACAATTCTCTTCGCCACGCAAATAAGCAGTGGCACTCACCCCAACCCCAACAAGGAGAATATATGACCAACCCGCATCCCTTGCGGAGCCTCATGGGCTTCGCCTGTCTGTTGATCCTGACCTGTCTAGGTCTCCAGGCGCAAAGCAGCGGCCCGATAACGTGGTTTTGCCCGGCTGAGTATAACAACCCGGCCAAGCTCGGCGCATCCCTCGACTACCCCAACCTGTTCAACACGCAATACGACTCCCAGTGGAGCACGGCCCGCGGCCACATCCAGGTGCTCAAGATCTACCCCGGCATGCTGTCTCTCTCGACCGATGCCCAACTCAGCGCACTGTTCAGCTACCTGGAGTCTAAAAACATCGCCCTTGCCATCGAATGGGGGATGCTGAGCCGCGACCCGGACACCTATATCGGCTATGGTGTGGAAGGCTACGCCGCGCCGACGGAGGCCGCCACTACCGCCGCCCGCATTTATAATCTCGGCGGCGAGCTGGCCTACATCGCTATGGACGAGCCGCTCTACTACGGCCATTACTACACCGGCACAAATTCCGCACAGGCCGACGTGGAAGCGCTGGCTGCGGATGTCGCCACCAACATCGCGGCCTTCCGGGCCTATTTTCCCAACGTCATCGTCGGGGACATCGAACCGGTGGACGCGATGCCCGAGGACTGGTACGAGACGACCGCCGCCTGGCTGGCCGCTTATGAAGATGCCGTGGGCGAGCCGCTGGGCTTCTTCCACCTCGACATCTTGTGGGGAGCTGTCTGGCAAGTCCGGACGCCGTACATCGCCGCGCTGCTCGAAGACGAATCCATCCCGATGGGGGTGATCTTCAACGCCGCCGGGGGCAACATCACTGACGCCCAGTGGATGGAGCGGGCCAAGGTGAATATCCAGCGCTACAACGGCTCACTCTGTCCGGACCCCGACCATGTCGTCATCCAGAACTGGATGACCGTACCCGCGTACATCCTGCCCGAGACCAGCCCGACCGCCTACTCCTACCTGGTCAACTACTACTACGGCAGCTATGCCACCGCAGCCGCGCCGAAGTCCTTCTTCCGCCTCTATAACCCGGTCCTGCACCGACACTTCTACACCATGAACGAGGTGGAGAAAAACAACTGCCTGGCGGGCAACTGGATTTCTGAAGGCTCAGCCGGAACGGTGTATCCGGGCACGACGAGCGCAACGAACCTCATCCCGCTCTACCGCCTGTACAAGAGCTCCATCAATAACCACTTCTACACGACCAACACAACCGAGCGCGACAACGCCATAAACGCCGGGTACATCAGCGAAGGCGTCGCCGGATATGTCTTCGCCAATGCCAGCTCGGGCGGCACTCCGCTCTACCGGGCCAATGGCGGCCTCGCGTACGGGCATTTCTACACCACATCCCTGTCCGAATACGAAAACCTCAGCACCGCCTGGACCAAGGAAGGCATCTCCTGTTACCTTCCCTAGAAAGGCGATCCTATCCACTTCCACAACGGACGGTCCGGGCTCTCCCGGCCGTCCGTTTTTTATGGAAAAGCACAGTATCCCCGGGAGCAAAACACTTCGTGCCAGCCCCCCCCGCAACTCTGACGTTCGCGTATAGACCGGGCATGGACCCGGACGAAGAAATGGACCTCCACCCCAAACGTCATGGATTTTCCATGACAAGCAGACTCGACCGGATCGGCACGCCGTCAGTAAGCGGGAGCGTGGAAGCTATCCGATGCTTACTGCTCCTCGAACGTGCTTAAGTTGACATAGCGGAAATCCAGGCCGCCCTCGTCACGCCGCGCCCGTTCCATCGAGGTACGAACGACATCGGGCAGGCTCATCGTGCGCTCGCCCAGGCTGACCTCGACCGGACCCGCAGCAATACAGCCCAGGTCGCCCATCCATACGCCGGGCTTGTGGAAAAAGACTTCCCCCACCCCCTCGACGCTGAGCCGCGTCGGCTCCTTCACGTAGGCCCAGTAAAAGACCTTGGGCTGATAGGTGGGCGCGTTCCACGTGCCCCCGCTCGGAGTCATGTCGTTATCCAGCCGTCCGAAGGAGGGAGACTTCGAGACGATTGTGTCCGGGATGCGTACGGGATAGGCCAGGATAACCTGGTCCTCCGGCAGCTCGGGCTGATGGCCGCTCTTGAACCATCGATTATAAAAGCCGAATACATCGAGCAGGCAGCGCCCTTTATTAGCCGAGGGAGCGATATCGGTATTCTCTTCAAAGTCGTTCCAGGTCAGGACGCAGATACGCTGAGCGCCTTCGCGCATGGCTGCCATATAGGCATCATGGATGCGTGAAAAGTCGGGCTGGGTGTATGCGGTGCCACCCCGGTAGTAGCCTGGGCTGACAGTCCAGATATAGGGGATCGTCAGGTGCCGCATGAACAGCTGCTGCGCATCGACGAGCCCGCCATCCGGTGAGGCCGGGGCAAACATATAGGCAGCGTCGGCAATACCGTTCCACTCCCACACACTGGCGTGGGGGCGAATGTCGGCGATGAAGTAAAACGGCTCCCGGGTATCGCGCAGCGCCTGCACAATCTCACGCCAGCCCCGGTCAGGACGAGCGGCCTCCGGCGCAGGAGCCGAGCCGCCGTAATAGCTGTCCGTGCCGAAGTTAATCAGGACCGGCTTGTCGTCGATCTTCCACAACGCCGGGGAGTCCGGCAGCACTTCGAGCGTAGCGGTGAGGATGCGCGTCCACTCTTCCACCGTCGGGGTGCGGCGCTGCGGGTAGTCGCCGGACTGGTTGGCCACATCCGGCATGACACCGACCTTGATGCCAGAGTCCTCGGCTGCCTCCAGCCAGGTCAGGAATGTTTTAAAGTGCGCCAGCGGAGAGTTGAACTCATCCAGCGGCAAAGCCGGATCATACTCCGGCATCGGCAGCATATCGAAGATCATGACGTCGAAGCCACCGTCAAGCATCTGCTCCTGAGTGGCCAGAGCCGCGTCAAACTGCAACTCGTAAAAGGCATCGCTTCCGATCGGTGGCGGCGTATCTGGCCAGTCTATGTCCGGCGGCAGCGGGTAGTTGCGCACGCCGTCACTCGCGATATCTCCCGCGTAGCGGTAACCTTGCTGCCCCCAGGCCCGGGTGCCATTAAAGCGCCCCACCGGCGAAAACCACGAGATGTAGCAGACGATGGTTTCCTTGTCGCCGACCTCGGTCGTATCAGATTGGGCGGTTATCACCGGAGCGGACGCGGCCATTGCGAACGCTGCCAGCAGGATTTTTTTTGGGGAAAAGAGCATGACGATTGTGTGCAGTCGCACCGCGTATATTCAGCAACAGTTGGAAATGAAAAAACTTTCGATGACGGCGCAAACGGCCTCGTCTCGACAACCACGAAGACAACAGGCCTGCGCCACTGGGGGGGGGCAGAACCAGCCCGGACGCCCATGATTACTCCGGAGGCAGGATGCAATAGTCGGCCCAGGCGCCGCCCGCCATTTCGTCTTCGGTGAAGGAGGAGACGTGCCCGTCGGCGAAGAGCGCATTGGCCCTGCCATCGTGCCGGTACTCCAGATTCCAGGCGGCATTGCCTTCCGTGCGGTAGGTGTCGAACTCGGGCGTGACGCGGCCTTCCGAAACCAGGATAAAGCGAGCGGGGTTAGGGATACGGGCCATGTGCAGTCCCTGGGTCACATTAAGCGCGGTACCGGAGTTACGCAGGCGGACCTGGACGTTCATCTTGTAGCTGACCCAGCCGTTAAAGGCGTACTTGCTCGGATATGGGGCCGATACGTCCGGGCAGTTGAACGGCTGCTCAAGCATGACATTCTTGATGCAGTTGGCGCCTTCTGACCAACTCATCGCCATGGGCTTGTCCGTATATTGGCTGGTGCGGTACCACCAGTTGTTCGTCGGGCCGTTATTGTTGATTTCGTACCCCACCGGCAGGCGTCCCTCATTGTCGGCACAAAAGAGCTGGAGCGAGCCCGAGAGCGCACGCAGGTTGGCGGCGCAGGTGGTTTCACGGCTGCGGGCCATGATTCCCTGAACAACAGGGATCAGAATGGCCGCCAGGATCGCGATCACGGCGATAGTGATCAGCAGCTCGATAAGGGAGAAGCCTCGGGGAGACTTACGTATGGGGTGAACCTTCACGGCGGGGCAGCTCGATAAAAGGAAGGGTTGACCGGCCCGGCTGAGGAACCGGCCAACCCATCGGATTCAATCAATGATGTCTCTGCAAGTTATATTTCTATCGTGGCACTAGCGACGACGGCGCAGGTAGGCCAGACCAGCCAGCAGGGCGGCGGCAGCACCGATCATCAACGAGCCGGCGGCAGGCTCAGGAATCGCGGAGGCCGAGTAGCTGAAGTTGTCGATAGTGGGCACACCGGCTTGGATCCCCGCACCCTGCATACGCATACCGACGTAATCGTAGGACGCATTGGTGGGGTCGCCGACGTTGATGGAGTTGTTGTTGATCTTGTTGCCGTCCACAAAGACATCGAGTGTCTTGGTCGTGCGGTCATACTGGATCTCGAAACTGTGGACAGCCGAGTTGCTCCAGCCGGAGATCGGCGAACCGGTCTGGTAGAGATTCGTCGAGGTGCCATTTTTAAAAACCTGAATGTAGCCTGTGGCATTGAGCAGGACCAGCAGCGTACTGCTGCTATCGTAAAATACCTGCGAGCTGCCCATGAGCGTAAAAGCGATCCAGTCAGCGGACTGCACCTTGACGTCGGCCGAAAGCGTCAGCAACCCCTCGGACTGGCTCGGTGTAGCCACCTGAAATTGCACACTCGCACCGCTCGCACCTGCGGTAACACTGGTGCCCGTGCTCGAGTAAACCATATTAGTAAAGCTTCCACCGTTGTAGGTGGTCCAGGTCGGAGCGCTTTCGTAAACCGAGCTGTTCCAGGTTTCAACGTCAGTACCGTTCAGCGCGGTAGTGGCGGGGCCGTCGAAACTGTCGGCGATGACGACCGCGCCCGAGGCGAGCGGGGCGGCAGCGAAAGCCACAAGCGCAAACGTGCCCATGGCGGCGTACTTCTTCAGAACGGAGTTATCACTGATCGTTTTCATCCTTGTTGTCATGAGGTTGGGGTTGAATAAGAAGTTGAATGTAATTTGGTATCTACATATAGACCAATTGGTCGTCAAGTCATTTCTGCCGCATTTGCTAACGGTTTTTTCAATTTAGTGAATGACAGGGCTGTTTACCCGCCGGCGACCAGGATATCCACGGCCAGCAACGCGGTACAGCGGCTAAGGTACGGAGCGGGTTCTCTCTATTTACCGCCGGGCAGCAACGGGCCCCGGCTTCTCAATATGAATGGGGTTATGAGTGGGAAACTAGCGGGATGAGCACAACAACGGTGGAGACGCCCTAGAGCGTCCCACCGGGGGCGGCCTGCGCCACGCCCTGCCCGCATGAACTGCGCACAACGAGACGGGGCTTGAGCAGGGTGTGCAGGGCGCGCGTCTGAGAGGCGGCCCCGCGCAGGCGCGAGATAAGCTGGCGGGCGGCCTCACGGCCGATCTCCTCTGCCGGCTGGTCAATACTGCTCAAATGCAGACCGGAAACAGAAAAAAGCTCGCGATCCAGGTTGTCGTAGCCGACGAGGCTCACGTCCTTGGGAACCTCCAGCCCGGCTTCGCGCAAAGCCACATAGGCGCCATAGGCCATGTTGTCCTGCATCGTGACGATACCGTCAAACGGGCACCCTTCCCCACTCGCGTCCTTAAGCCACTTGGCGACCGCTTTGTGGGCCGTTTCCTCGTGGCCGCTGACGCCGATATCCGCTTCGTATGCCGGCATCCGCTTCAGACCATAGTCCTGCATGGCCATGATAAAGCCTTTACGACGCTCACGGTCGGGCACTCCCGCATCCGCCCCGAAGGCCAGCAGCGCAAGTCGACGACACCCAGCAGCGATCATATGCTGGGTCGCAGTGTACATACCCGCGAAGTTGTCTGAAAGGACGCTACAGACCTCCATATCGGGGATGTAGCGGTCGATCATCACCAGCGGGATAGACTGCTTGTCGATCTCTTGAATAAGGTTGCGAAACTCAGCGCTCTGTAGATTGCACGTATCCGGGTAAACGGCGATGCCACCCAACCCGCTCTCCACCATGCGACGCAACTGCTTGATCTGGTAGTCGGGATCTCCGTGGTCATGGGCCACCGCAATATGGAAGCCCGACTCGGCCGCAAAGGACTCAGCCCCCTGCACGATACGGGAAATCAGGGGATTCTCGACCGTAGGGACCACCAGACCGATAATCTGCTGGCTGACACCGTCCATCGGAACGGGCGCCTGCACCTCACGCACCAGCCAGGTCCCCCCGCCACGCCGTGTGTTCAAAAAGCCTTCGCGGTGGAGCGGCTCCATGGCCCGCCGCAGCGTGACCCGGCTTACCCCGAGCGAAGTGCACAGCTGCCGTTCGGCGGGCAGCCGGTCACCGACCTCCATACCGGAGAGCTGACGTTGAATTTCCCGGGCCACGCGCGCGTAAACCGGAAGAAGCTCTTCTGAATTGGTACTCATGGTCGCCATCTTAATGGACTTTGGTATACCAATCCTCCCAATCTTGGTCAAGTCCGCTTTTCTACTTTCATCCAAATTACGCAAGACGCAGATATTCAGCAATAAATGATTTTTAAATAAAAAATCCACAAATCGACGCTTTGTATTTACAAATAGACTTATATTCCCCATGTTAATGCGAGTAACCCTTTTGACCATGCCAACATCCATCGACCCGCACACCAAGACATCCTCCCTTCCCCGGAAGCAAACCAGTACCCCCGTCGCCACAACGATCCACTTGATCGGGAATGCACACCTGGACCCGGTTTGGCTCTGGGACTGGCGGGAGGGGCTCAACGAAGGCATCTCGACCTGCCAGGCCATGGTCAAGTTGCTGGAAGAGTTTCCGGAGACGACGTTTGTCCGCGGGGAAGCCGCCATCTACGCCCATATCGAGCGGCACGCCCCCTCTCTCTTTGAAAAGATACGCGAACTGGCCGCCCAAGGCCGCTGGGACATCGTCGGGGGCAACTACATCCAGCCAGACACCAACCTTCCCACTGCCGAGGCGCTGTTGCGCCAGTTCGTCCGCGGTAAGCGCTACTTCCGCCAGAAGTTCGGCGTCGAGGTCACCGCCGCCTGGGCCGCAGACTCGTTCGGCCACAGCACCGGGCTGCCCGATATCCTTCACGCCGCGGGAATGACCAGCTTTGCCTTTACCCGCCCCCAGGCCAACATCCTGCCGCTTCCGAAGCAGGCTTTCTGGTGGCTGGGCGCGGGCGGCAGCCGCATCCTCGCCTTCCGCCCCTACGACGGCTGGTACACCTGCGAACGCGCCAACCTCGGTAAGCGGCTCGACGCCTGCCTGGAACGCGCCCGCCTCGAAAAGCTCGACAACGTCGCTTTCTTCTACGGACTGGGTAACCATGGCGGTGGCCCGACCCGTGGGCTGTTACGGCAGATCCGCGAGTGGACCCAGAGCAATCCCGACGTCCATGTCGAGTATTCGGGCCTCCACGCCTACTTCGACGGGCTGCACGAGGAACTGGCCGGCAAGCCGGACGGCTTTCTGCCCGAGCATCGCGGGGAGCTGAACTTCTGCCTGCGCGGGTGCAGCGCCGCCGCCGCGCGGATCAAGTTTTCCTACCGTCAGGCTGAGACGGCACTCCTGCAGGCCGAGCGCACCAGCGCGGCCACTTCGCTGGCCGGAGGCATCGCCCCCGCGGCCCTGGATTCGGCTTGGGATGGGCTCCTTTTCAACGCCTTCCACGACATCCTGCCGGGCTCGTCCATCGAGCGCGCACTTGACCAGCAACAGGCGCTCAACGGCAGCATCAGCGTCCAGGCCACTCGGGCTGAAACAGATGCCCTGACGGACCTGGCCGCCCACATCGACACACGCCCGCGCCAAGTGCCCACGACCGACGAGCACCCGCTGCCCGTCCCTGTTCTTTTGTGGAACCCCCACCCTTGGCCTTGCACCCTGATGCCGGAGATCGAGGTCTCACTCGACCACCGTCCGCTGTGGACCTACCACAAACGGCCCGACGCTGTGCCAGTCTTTATCACCGACGAGACCGGCCAGTCTTGCCCGATTCAGATCGTGCGAGAAGAGCACGACAGTATGCGCGACCTGGCCTGGCGCAAACGGGCCGTCACACCCGTCACGCTCCCCCCCATGGGCTGGAAAGTCTTGCACATGGGGCTGGCGGAGAAACCGGTCGAGCCGCCGTCGGTGGAAAACCCCGCCACCGCCATGGGCGACGACGGGATCACCAACGGTCATCTGAGCATCCGCGCGAGTGTTGGCAACGAAGCGGTTTCTTTCCTTAAGGACGGCCAGCCGTGGCTCGGCGAAGGCTTACAGGCTCGCGTGTATGAAGACCCGTGGGGCTCCTGGGGTGGCCTGCTGGAAGAGCCCGAATCCTGGCTGCTGACCAACGAGCTCGAACGCTGGAAGATCGACGCGGTAAAGGTGCTTGAAACCGGTCCGCTTCGCGCCGCTCTCTGGGTCCGCCTGAGTGGTGCCCGCTCACGGATCGAGCTCACCTTCCGCCTCGAGCAGGGCGCGGACAGCGTCCGGGTCGAGGCCCGCACGCTCTGGAACGAGCGCTGCGCCCGCCTCAAGCTCGTTCTGCCCGGCGGTGGCCCCGCCGACTACGAGGTGCCCGGCGCCATCGTGCGCCGCGAACCCTGCGGAGAAGTACCCGGTGGCCGCTGGGTGCGCTTCGGCCTCAACGGCGAGGCGGCGGGCTTCGCCAGCGACGCGCTGTACGGCTTTGACACGACGGCAGACGAGTTTCGGGCGACGGTGTGCCGCGCCTCGCGCTACGCCAGCGATGTGCGCACCACGGCGGATGAGGCCCCATGGATGCCCGTCTGCGACAGCGGCGAACTCAAGTTCCGCTTCCTGCTTGCAACCGAGACAGACAGCCTGCCCCGGCTGGCTGCCCAGTTGGAATCTCCTCCCGTCGTCCTGCCCGTGCCCGCCACCGAGGGGCCGCTTCCGGCCTGCGGCGGAACACTCGGCATCGAGCCATCAAGCCTCCGTCTCCTGGCTCTCAAAACTCTCGGAGACGACGTTCTCGAAGTACGCTTACAGTCTGCCGCATGTTCTGTCGAGCACGCCAGCCTGTTGATCCAGAATACGCACATCAACCTCGGCACGATTGGCGCAGGCGAAATTCTCACCTGGCGGCTGACGCGGACCTCCGGCGGTTGGCAAGCCGAACGGGTCCCCGCCACGGGACCGGCCCACGGCTAATCGCTTTCCCAGGCGGATAGCCCATGTTTAAAGGCCCGGCCAAGTGTGCTCACACCGGCCGGGCCTTACTGTTTGTCAGGTTTGATCCCTCCAGCCTATTCCGCACTGTCGATGACCAGGCGGTAAAAGCATGGGACGTCGCTGGCGTCCGCGTCTTCCCAGGAGCGGTCCACATCGTCCCCCGCAGACACGGTACCGAGCGTTTCCCACGAACCGGGCTGGAGCGTGTAGCTGCGCTGAAGCTCGTAGCTGTGTCCAGCCACGGCCCCGTATGCAACGCTGTCCCGGCCATTCGCCCCGCGCGCGAGATCGAGCTTTGGAGGCTGGGCTGGCCGGTTGACATCCAATCGGCGCAGCCGCTCCAGCCTTGCCAGCGAAAGCGCCCCGGTCGCATCCTCCAGCGAGCCATAGAGCCGGATGTTGTCCAGCAGGCCGACAAAGGAGGCGTTCGCGTTGGTGCTGGTCGGCGAACTGGCGGCCCAGGTCGTTTTATTACCGATGATGAGGGCATTCGCATTCGCGTCGAGCGCCCCGGCGTTGATCGTACGTGTGTTCACGAGCGTAACCGGCGTGTTGCGGGTGCCGATGTAGAAGCGGGCATTGTTTACGGTCTGCGTCCCGTCATAGGTGAAGGCGAAAAAGACCCACTCGCCAACCTGCGTGTAAACAGCATCCGACTCCACGCCGATGGCATCGATCACGCAAGCCATGCGCCCTTCACCACCGGGGTTAATACTGCCGCGCAGCTGGATGGATGTGTTGCCGCCTTTGTCCAGCAGACGAGCGCGCCCCGCGAAGACTTCCGAGCTTTTGAACCAACCCTGCACCGTGAGCGAGCGCAGCCATTCGCCGGAGACCGGGTCGAGATCGCCGACCAGGATGCGCCCACCCGTGGGTGAGTTGTCCACGGTCATGGGCAGGTCGGCATCGCGGCCATCATAGGCGCGGTCTCCGATCCGGCCGGAAACCCCCAGCATGGAAACGGTCCGCAACGGGGTCGCCTCAAAGCTGGCGTTCTGAATCTTGCCCGGCAGCTCGGGGTGATGGCGGTTACGTGCCTGCGTCCCCCAGTCGTCGAAGCAATACTCCAAGAGCGGATGGTCCGCATTGAGGACAGCGGGCGACTGCACTGCGCCGTTGCCGTTCAGCCCGGCGGGCAGTTTCTGAGGGGCGGCTGTCCCCATGGTGAGCGTACCCGTATTGTCAAAGACACCCCAAACAGACAGATAAGCGTAACCGGAAACGGCGAATTCCCCGGTGTTCTCGACCGCGCCGGTTACGGTCAGGACCGTGCCCGTTCCGTCGGCAGTAAAGCTGCCCCGGTTCTCGACCAGCACGGCCTGAAGCGTGCCGCTGCCCAGGAACTGGCCGCCCTCACTCACGACCACCGTATGCGCGGTGATGTTGCCGTTGACCTTGAGAATCGCCCCCGGACCAACCTCGATGCGCTGGACTTTCGGCAGATCGCCGTTGAGCTCGAAGACCGCTCCCGG
Source organism: Verrucomicrobiota bacterium JB024 (assembly GCA_030673825.1). Classification (GTDB taxonomy): domain Bacteria; phylum Verrucomicrobiota; class Verrucomicrobiia; order Opitutales; family Cerasicoccaceae; genus Ruficoccus. The sequence continues at coordinate 21,123 of JAUTCS010000129.1, forward strand.
CTCCAGCAGGATGCGGCGGGCCTGGTTCAAATCCCCGTTCATTTCGAAAATCGCGCCCGCAGCCACCTCCACACGTATCGTGCCGCTCAGGTCGCCGTTAACCAACAGGCGGCCCTGCGAGACGACGGTTCGGTTCGTATAGGTATGCGTGCCTGTCAGCTCCAGTGTGCCCGCGCCGGTCTTGTCGATCCCCCAGCCCCGCGCCCCGGAGCTGATCACGCCGGTCATGCGCGCGTCCACATCAGCCCGGCCATCGGCCACCTCGATCCGGCGCAGGCCCGCTGCGGTATTGCCCAGGTTGATCGGATTCTGAAAAACCACTGTCGCATCCGAGCCCTCGGAGGAGAAACGCAGCGTCTTGCCCGAAGCGAGAAAACCGGTCTGCCCGCCCCAGATGCACTGGGCTCCGCCGCCCCCGAGATTAACCACGCGCGTCACGCTCATGGCCGAAAATCCTCCGTGCCCGGCAATGTTCACCTGCCCGGCCCCCGTCCCCACGGCTCGGGTGAAATTCAGGCCCGAGAGCTCCAGCACACCGCCGTCAAGCACGAGCGGACTGCCGGAGGGCAAAGCGCCGGGCCCCACCCGCAGCACACCTCCGGAGATTTGTGTGTTGCCCGTATAGGTGTTCGCGCCCGTTAACTCCAGCGTACCCGCACCGGCTTTCGTCAGGCCGCCATTGCTGATAACACCGGCCAGACGAGCGTCCACCGCTGCCGAACCGTTGGCCACATCCACCGTTTGCGTGGTCCCGGCCAGGTTCAAGGCATTCGCCCAGATCAGGGTCGCGTCCGAGGCTGTAGGGCTGAGGTACAGCGTGGAGCCGCTCGGCAAAAACGATCCGCTGCCCCAGGTCAGGACACCGCCGCCGTCGAGCGAGACGGTGCGATCCGCGCCCCACGCCCCGAAGCCCCCCGAACTCATGAACCGCACCTGCCCGTCACCGGTTCCCAGATCCCGTTCAAAGTCGCCACTGCCCAGCAGGAGTACCCCGCCGTCGCGCAGGATGAGGTTGCCGGTGCCCAGGCCGTCCTCGGCCAGCGCCAGCAGGCCACCCCCGGCCACCTGAACGGAGTCGGGGCGATAGATGTCGGGTGGCAGCTCAAGCACACCGTCGCCCGTTTTGTAGAGCACCCCATTGTAAAAGCCGCCGCTGAGCCTTGCATCCACCCCGGCGGCCCCGTCGAGCACCTGCAGCTTGCGCGTACTGCCGCCCCCATTGATCGGATTGACGAAATCGACTGTGGCATCCGCCGCCTGGGAGGAAAGGATGAGATTCTGCCCGTTGGGGATGAAATTACCGGAGGCCCACACCACCGTCTCGCCTGCGCCGCCGAGATCGACCCGGCGCGTCGCGCCCCGGGCACCGAATCCGCCCGAGTTCGTAAACCGGACCTCTCCCGCCGCCGTTCCCAACGAGCGGGTGAAATCTCCCGCTCCCAGCACAAGCGCTCCGGAGTTAATCGTCAGGGAGCCCGAGCCCAAAGCCTGCGGGTGTGAGAGCACCACCGTGCCGCCGCTCATCTGGGTGTCGCCGTAGGAATTGGCTGCCGCCAATTCCAGCACGCCGCCCCCCTGCTTGACGAGGGTTCCGTTCGTAACCTCGCCCTCCAGACGGACCTCGATCACGGCGTCGCCGCCGTTGACGTAAAAGACGCGCGAGCCTTGGGTAAGGTTGAGCCGATTACGGATCACCAGCTCGCCATCCCCGGTCTGAGCCGCGAGCATGAAATACGCCCCGTTGGGAAGGAATCCGCCCTGCCCCCAGCCCAAGGTACGACCATCGCCCCCGAGGTTCACGATGCGGATTCCCTCATCCGCACTAAAGCCGCCCGAACCGCTAAAACTGATCTGACCGGGCCCAGTCCCCGGTGCCAGCGTCAGGTCGGCAGCGCCGAGTTCCAGGAGGGCATTCCCACCGATGCGCACCCCGGCACCCGCCGGGAGAGCGCCGGCATCGGCCAACCGCACCGTGCCCGCCTCCAGCGTCAGGTCTCCGGTGAAGCTGTTTGCTCCTCCCAAGCTCCAGAAACCCGCCCCGCTTTTCACCACCGAGCCAGCCCCCTCGATCGAGCCTTCATAGAAGTAGATACCGCCCCAGGCTGCGTCCAGGCGCCGCGTCGCCCCACCCAACACGATACGACCCCTTCCGCCCCGCGCCGAGCTGATGTCCGTGAAGCGTTGCGCGTGTCCATTCAGGTCGAGTACGGCTTCATTTCCGGCGATAAAGCAAAGCCGGGTTTCGGGCAGGGTCCCTTCGCCGATGAGCCGCAGCGTCCCGTTGTGGAGAAAGGTCGTACCGGCGTAGCTGGCGGGCGCGCTCAGGGTGAGCGTCCCCGCCCCGTCCTTGGCCAGCGAACCACTGCCAGAGACCGCCGCGGAGATGTCACTGGCATAGTCCCCGTCCATCACCAGCAAATATCCGGCGGTATCGACCGGCCCCGCAATTTCCAGCGGACCGGCGGCGGCTTCCCAGTTCTGGGAGCCGGCGAGCGTCACCGGCATGGTGAAACGTTGCAGCGCGACGGACTCGTTGCGTACGCCGACCGCGCCCAATGTCAGCGCATCGCCTCCGAAAAGGGTGAACCCCTCGGCGGCATTTCCGGGCCGAAAGAGAATCCCCCGCAGCTCGGCGCCGGGCGTGATGTGAACCGCCCGTTCGGTCGCTGCCGAGCTGTCGAAGACTACTGGCCGCGACTGAAACAACCCCGTACTCCAGTTCGCACTCACGTTGAAATCGTTCGTTGTCCCCGCGCCTGTCCACAACCCGGCGGAGTGGACGCCTTTCGAGGGCTCGTCGTAAATGGTCCATTTCAGCGCGTAGCCGTGTTGCGCCAGCCGTGCGTTGACAGGTGTAATGGGGTCGTAGCTGCCATATTTTGGCAGGATGGAGCTGGACTGTCCTCCCGCATACCAGGCCGCCCCGGCAATCGCCAGCTTCCCCTTGTACGGGATGAAAACCGGGCTTCCGGAATCCCCGCCCTCCCAAATCATAAAACTGCTCGTGGCGTCAGTGCTGTGGGTTTTTACGGTAAAGGTCGTCGTGTACTGCGTGAGCAAAGACGCCGTCGCCACCTGCGAGCCCACCGTCATGCCATCGCTTCCCAGCATAAAGAGCCGCTGCCCCGAATAGCTGTTGCTGGCGATATCGAGCAGGCGCACGGGCTCGATCCGGTCAGCTGCTGTCAACGCCGCCTCCATCCGCGTCACATCGATATCGGACACCCCGATGGCTGCCGTTATCGAAAGCGGTTCTATCGTCCGCTCCACGATCTGGCCGTAGGCGTTCACCATCTGCACATTGCTCCCGATCACACTGATTGCCGCATGGCGCGCGCCGTAGCAGTGCATCGGGCTGATCACCGTGGCATGGGGCACGCGCCCCGTCGGCGTATCCTCCAGCCAGCCCAGCGGAGTCCAGTCGTACCGGGCCCCGACGAAGGACGGATCGGTGTTGCGGAGCGGAGATTCCGTATTAAAACCGGAGGTGAAGACGTCATTCACCGCGGACGAACTGTCGTAGATATTGATCCCCCAGGCCGGGACCGTGGACAGTACGAACGCGCAAAACAGCAAGGGGGTGTTACGCATGATGGGGAGGGGTTGAAGGCGTACGGAGCACGAAGACCAAATAAAGCCCAATCAGACATCGATGTAATGTCCAGCTTTATTTTTATATAGAATTTTAACCATGTGGTATTTTTGTATTTACCATTTTACCGTTTTTCAAGTTAATAAATAAATCAGCTTGAGACAGAGAGACAGCCGTGCCGTTGTTTGTGCAGGGCTTCCGACTCTACCGGCCCCATGAAAACCCTTCCTTCACCCGTTATCAGCTTGGCTGCGCTGCTGGCGATCAGCGCCACTACCACGAGCTTTGCCGAGCCCGTCCAAACCCACCTGAGTTACCAGGAGGATTTCGCGCCCACCTCCACCGACGATAGCCTGGCGGGCCGTGTGATCGGCGAAGAATATTCGGCGGACTGGTGCGTGGACCGCTCGGTCATGGTGACACCTGACGGCACTGCCACGACGAACGCCTCCGGCGCTGCATGGTTTGCCCTGCCCCCGGGCGTCCAGAGCGTCGAGATCCAAGCGGAGATCCTGCCCGGGGGCAGCGACTGGGTGGCGCTTGCGCTGGGCGGCAAGTGGTACACGGCCTTCTACGACACCGCTCAGCTCTGGGTACTGCTGCGCCCGAGTGGTTACTATGAGCTCCATGCCAAAGGCAGTCAGCTCATGCTTCAGGAAGGACAGGCCCCCGGCTACAAGTCCGGTCAGCCCAGCCTTGTCATGCTCGGGTATGACAAAGCCGCCAACACCGCGACCCTCTGTATTAACGGCGAAACGGTGGTCGATGCCCAGTCACTCGACCCTGCCGGATTCACGCCCGAACTGGGCTCGGCGGGTTTTCGCATCAATGGCCCGCTGTCCGGAACCGCGACACCACGAGTGGATAATTTCAAACTGACCGCCGCTGCCGCCATCGAACCCGGCCTGGCCATCCACCTCGGTAACGAACTGGCCGTGTACAAGCCCGGCGAAGCCGTTGACGCGCGGTTCGCGATCCGGGGCCTTCCCACCGGTGACATCGCGCTCAACCTGAGCCTGATGGATTTCTATGGGAAAGTCCGCTGGACGCAACGCCTGCCCCTGCACGCCGACTCGATCCGTCCCGGCGTAAGCCTGACGATCCCCTCCCCCGGTGAAGACGGGTACTTCCAGCTACGGGCGGAACTGATCGATAGCGGACGGCCGCTCGCCTCAGCCACCAAACCTATCGCTGTCATCCCGGAGCCCCCGGCCGTCACCCGTACCGACGCCAACGCCTTCGGCGCGATGGTCTATCCGCACCTCAATTATCCCCTCGCGGACAAGGAGCTCGACGCGCGCTTCATGCGGCGCATCGGCCTGCGCCATGTCCGCACCCACCGGCTCAACTGGATCCATGCGCAGCGTTCGCCCGACGGCCCTTTCCTCTGGGCCAGCCTCGACGACGAGGTCGCCCTCTATCAGAAATACGGCCTGAACATCATCGCCACCACCGCCTGGCCCATCCCGAACTGGGCCTCGCAAGCCCGCGACATCGACCTGCCCGAGAGCAAAAGCAACTTCATGCCAACGCCGGAAGCAATGGAGCAGGCCAGCCGCTTTTACCGGGAAATGGCCGAGCGCTACCGCGGACAGATCGAGCTCTACGAAATCGGCAACGAAGTGGACGCGCATTTCTGGCTGGGCAGTCTCGACAGCTACCGCGAGCACGATGTCCCCGGCGTCATGGCGGACTACTACGACTACTTTTCTGAGTTGGCTGAGGCGATTTACGCGGGCGATCCCGACGCTCGGGTGGCCCCCAATACCACCTCGGAGACCGAAGGGCACTCCTACCGCCCCTGGCTGACCACTCAGCTCGACCTGGGCCTGGGCGACGTCATGACCGCTTACTCCACCCACTACGACGCCGACCTCGACTACGCCAACGCGAAGTTAGCGGAGTACGGCGTCAACGTGCCGGTTTACTTCACCGAGATTGGCGGCTTCACGCGCGGCCAACGCGGTGACGATCCTCTGGGACCGGACATGAAAGCCATCATCCGCGAGGACTACCGGCAGTTCGTCACCCAGCTCACGCACCCGAATGTGCGGGCCATGTGCAAGTTTCTCCTGCGCGAACAGCCCACCTACGGCGGCGAGGGCACCATCCGCGCCGGGCTGCTCGGTGTCGACTTCTCCATAAACCCCGCCTACCCGGCCTTCGCCACACTCGTGCGCGAGCTGGCCGGAGCGCGTTACGTGCGCCCCCTGAATATCACCGACGCCTCCAAAGCGGGCTGGCTGCGAGGCTACGCCTTCGAACGCGACGGGCAGAGCGTCAACGTCCTCTTTCTCAACGGCGGGACGGACAGCCCAATTACCCTGCAGACAGCGACGCCCGCCCTCCAGTTGGTCGATGTCATGGGCAACACCACTGAACTCCCGGCCAAGGACGGAGAGGTCAACTTCACCATGAGCCCGGAGCTGCCCGTCTTCATCCTCGGCGCGATCAGCGATGCCCCCGGAACGCCGGTCATCCCGCAAGACACCCTCGTGCGGGAGATTGTCATCCCCTTGGAAAATCCCGGCTTCGAGCTCGATCCGGAGGCTATCAGCGACATTCCCGGCTGGAGCGTCATGGCCAATGAACAGGGCGACGGCAACGCTCTCTCCAACCGCATCTTTCTGGTCTCGGCTGACACGGACAAAGCTCACAGCGGTCAGGTATCGGCCCGCATGGACGCCCTCCAGCCCACCCAATGGTACGGGCTCTCGCAGGAGCTACCCGTCGGCCTCATTCCCCGCCCCGGCCCGAATGAATACCTCCTGTTCACCGTCTCCTGCTATGCCCGCGGGGAAAACATCTTCGGCAAGGGGTTGGGCTTCACCCTCGCCTTCCGGCAGCCGGACTTCACCCGCGTGTACTTCTCAGGCAGCGGCTACTTCGGCTTTGGCGGAACCTACGAGTGGAAGGAGCTCACCGCCACTCGCCGTCTCGATGTCTGGCCCGAACAGGCCGAGCGCATCACCCTCGACCTGCTTCTGGGCAAGTCCACAGGCACGGTCTGGATCGACGACGTCACAGTGACCGTTCAGCTCTGGAAGCAGCCTTAGGCGACGGACTCCCCCTTTTATCATCCTGACGCCGCCTGCCCGTGTGATAAACGCGTCTCGCAGCCCCGTTGGTTTAAGGCTGTTTTTGAGATTGGAGTCTTGGGCGAATCGTCCCAACATCGCAGGATGAAGGTCATCTTTGTCTTGTTCGATTCGCTCAACCGCCACCTGCTGCCGCCCTACGGCGGCTCCATTATCGCGCCGAATTTCCAGCGCCTGGCCGAGCGGAGCGTGACCTTTGACACCTCGTACGTGTGCAGTATGCCCTGCATCCCCGCGCGACGGGACATGCACACGGGCCGTCCGAGCTTCCTGCACCGTGGCTGGGGCCCGATCGAGCCTTTCGACGACTCCATGCCGCGCATGCTCAAGGAGGCGGGCGTGTACACACACCTCATCAGTGACCACAGCCACTACTGGGAGGAAGGCGGCGCCAATTACCACACCAAGTACAACAGCTGGGAATGCATACGCGGCCAGGAGGGCGACCCGTGGATCCCCCAGGTGCGCGACCCCGAGCCGGACGAGTCCTCCGCCCTGCGTAATGCGAAGATCAACCGCCCGTGCAGCGGGCCGGACGCCATGGTGCGCCAGGACCTCGTCAACCGCCAGGTCATGCCCGAGCCGCATCTCCAGCCCATGTCGCAGGTCTTCACTCAGGCGCGCGAGTTCCTCGACCGCAACCGTGGCGAGGACAACTGGTTCCTCCAGATCGAGACCTTCGACCCGCACGAGCCTTTCTTCTCGCACCGGCGCTACAAGGACCTCTACCCCGAACATTACAAGAACTACCAGGGCCGCGATATCGACTGGCCGCCTTACCGGCACATCGAGGAGAGCCCCGAGGAGGTCGAGCACATGCGCTATCAGTACGCCTCGCTCGTCTCCATGTGCGACGAGAAGCTCGGCCATGTCCTCGACTGGATGGACCACGACAACCTGTGGGAGGACACCATGCTCATCGTCGGCACCGACCACGGCTTTCTGCTCGGCGAGCACGACTGCTGGGCCAAGTGCTGGATGCCCTTCTACGAGGAGGTCGCCCGTACGCCTTTCTTTGTCTGGGACCCTCGTAGCGGCGCCCGCAACGAGCGGCGCAAGTCCCTTGTCCAGCCCGCCATCGACGTCGTCCCGACCGTATTGAAAGTCTTCGGCGTCGAGCCCACGCCCCGCATGACCGGGTGCGACCTCGCGGCCACCATCGCTACGGACGAGCCGGTGCGCGAAACCGGCGTCTTCGGAATGTTCGGCACGCACGTGAACATCACCGACGGCCGTTACGTGTACATGCGCGGCAACGGTGAGAACCAGACCAACCAACCGCTCTACGAGTACACGCTCATGCCCGCGAACATGCGCGCTGCCTTCACACACGACCGCTTCCGCGAGCCCTTCGAGGCCGTGCAGTTCGATTTCACGCAGGGCTGCCACCTGATGAAGGTCCCCGCCGTCGGCGGCATGCCCGGCAACGAGGCCATGGCCAGAACCTTCGAAACGTATCTCTACGACCTGGAGAAAGATCCCACGCAGGAAGCCCCGGTCAGTGATCCCGCCGCCGAAGCTCGCCTGCTCGACGCACTCGACGCGCATCTGCACGCGCTCGATGCTCCGACCGAGCAGTGGGAACGCCTCGGTATGTGTAAAGAGCCCGCCTGATACGAGCTGCCCTTGCCGCTCGGGTGTAGTCCTGCGTTAGCCCCAAGGGGTTGCGCAAGACACGCACCCACGCGGAGATATAGAGATATCAACGCCTAATCCTGCTCCTGGATCGGGTCTTTCTGCTTGTTTTTGAGCTGCCACCAGGCCACGCCGTTGACGAGGCGCTTGTCCAGGAACGACGGCGGCGGCAGGCCCTTGTCCCACGTGTCAAAGGCCGCGACCATGGCGTTGAACCTCTCCGGCATCTGCTTGGAGAGGTCCTTGCTTTCGGCGGGGTCCTCGACCACGTTGTAAAGCTTCCACTGTGGGTTCATGTCGCCGCCGACGCCGTTTTTGAGAATCTTGTAATCACCCTCGCGCATCGCGCACATGGTCGGTCCGTAGCGCCAGTACAACCGCTCGTGCGGCAGCGCCTCGGTCTGCCCGCGCATCAGCGGTAGCAGGTTGACCCCGTCCAGTGCGTGCGGCCCGGAATGCTCCGTACCGGCGGCGGCCAGCGCCGTCGGAAAGATGTCCAACGCGCTCACCGGCTGATCGAAGCGTGCACCCTTTTCCAAGTTGCCGTCCGACCACTGAACAAGGAACGGCGTGCGGATGCCACCCTCGTAGAGCTCGTACTTGCCGCCACGGAATGGCGCGTTGGACGCCCACTTGCGCGGGAACCCGCCGTTGTCGCTGAGGAAGAAAATCAGTGTGTTGTCGAGGAGGCCGTTCTTTTTAAGCGCGTCGAGCACGAGGCCGACATTGACGTCCATCGCGCTGGTCATAGCCGCGTACTTGCGGCGGCTCGGGTCCTTGATCGACTTGTACGGTTCCAGGTACTTCTCCGTCGCCTCCAGCGGCAGGTGCACGGCGCTGAACGCCAGGTACAGGAAGAACGGATCGTCGCGGTTCGTGTCGATAAACGCCGCCGCCTTCTCGCCGAAGTCGTCCGTCATGTATTGAGTTTTCGGTACAGTCTCGTTGTTGTGCCAGATGACGCCGGGACGGTCCGGGAAGTACGGCAGCGAGCCGTTGACGAAGCCGTAAAACTCGTCGAAGCCCTTCTGGTTCGGAAGGAACTCGGGCTTCTCTCCGAGGTGCCACTTACCCACGATACCCGTGGAGTAGCCCGCCTGCTTGAGCTCCTGGCCCAGTGTCGGTCGGTCGGTCGGAATGCCGAAGTCGCGGCTCCCGCCGGGACCGTCGAGCGTCTGCACGCCAAAGCTCTCCTGATACGTGCCCGTCATCAAGCCCATCCGGCTGGGCAGGCAGACCGGTGCGGTGATATACGCGTTGGTGAAGCTGCACCCGTTCGCGGCGAGGCTATCTATGTTAGGCGTCTGAATCTCCGGAGCGCCGGTCAGCGATAGGTCCGCGTAGCCCAGGTCGTCCGAGACGATCACGATGATATTCGGGCGGTGAGCTGCGGAGTCGGTTTGCGCCTGAACGGCTGCGGTGGTGCCGAGTGTTATGGCTGCGGCGCAAAGGTTGACGGTGAGTTTTCCAAACATTTTTCCTCTCCCGTTAATCGGTCTTCGGGGATGATAGTTACTCTGCCTCCGGCCATACGCATTCGCAAATGCAAAGCCGGACGGGAACTGGTGATTCGGTTATCGAATTCGGTAGCTGCGGGCGCAGGGCCTCAGGGTTTCTGGTACTGGTCGATGGACTTAACCTTCAGCCGCGGGTTGCGCGCGCTCATGTCATCCGTCACAAAGACGATGCTACGGGCGTTTTTGCGGTAGAGCCAGCGGGTGTTCACCTTGGGCACCCACTGCCCCTCGATCATCTGGCTGAAGTGAATCTGCACGTCCACGAGGTCGTCCGAATCCGGTGTGACGATTTTGGACTTCTTGCCGGGGATGGTAAATTTCTCGCTTCCGAAGATGCCGCCGATCTCATGCGCGCTGAGGTTGTAAATGCAGTACGAACCCCAAGGGAAACGCGCATCGCTGTCGTCGATGACCACGACATTATACTCCATCCCGCCGGGCTGATCCGGTGCGGCGGCGAGGAACAGCAGCAGCACTTCCCGTTGCCCTTCGGGAATGGTCGCGCTCGCCACAGGTCGCGGCTGCGTCGAGCCATCGGGCAACGTTATCGTGCCGCGGTAGAAAACCATCGGGTTCGCCCCCTGATAGGTGTACTGCTTGCTGCGATAGGATGAGGAGATACGCAGTGGCTCAAGTTGATCTCCCTTGCGGTAGGTGAGATCATTCGCTCGCACGCCGTCCCAAGCCAAACAGGTGAAGCGCACGCTCAACGCAGGTTCCTCCGTCTGCGCAGGCAGTGGTGCCCACACGGTCAGCAGCACCAGGGAAAAAAGAAAAATACGGATATGTTTTATCATGCCCATGGTCTGCCTATATCTGATCCTCGCTCAGCCAGCGGAACGACACAATCTCGAAACGCCGTCCGAAGCGCTCGTTAATCGCGCTCAGGTTCGCCGCCTTGTCCGCCGCGTCGGTCTCGTCCACATACTCCGGCATGCGCTGGACGACCGCCTCGCACCAGGCCCGCATTTCCGCGCCGGTGATCGGGTTGACGGAGTCGCCATAGGCGCGAATGACAAAGGTATCCGAGCGGGCCGTCAGCACAGGCCCGAGCGTCTGCAACAGATCGGCCTGGCGCAGGTAGCCGGTAGCGCCCGATTCGGTCGGACCGACCGCGTGCTCCGGGAACCCCAGGTTCGAGCTGCTGATGTCCGAGTTGTTCACGTTGTAGTTAAAGTCGTCGTTGATGTTCGTCGCGTCGATGGCCGCCTGCAAGGGGCCCTTCAGGCCGGTATCGTCATCAGCCAGGCGGCGGTTGACGAAGTCAGACAGTGAGACAAACGGCCCGCGCTCCTTGACCTGCTCGACAATGGCCTCCGCCAGATCCTGGATCTGTGCGTCCGTCAGCGCCCGGAAACCGGTCCAAGGCTGTTCCGCCCGGTCATCGGGCAGACTCAGGCGCGTATAGGGGTTGCTCTGGCTGTTGGCCGTGCGCTCACTACCACCGCTGCTGTCGAGATAGGTCACGTCGAGTCCATTTGTCGAGCTGAGCAGGGCCTTCCACGCCTCGACCGAGGTGGAGTTGACATTGAAGGCACCATCCACGGTCAGGTCCATCGCTACTTTTTCATAGGCGTCCGGGGCGATACTGTCTCCAGTCGCACTGCCCAGCACAGTCGCGACAAAAGCCTCGGTGTCGACACCCGGCAGCAGTCGGATGCGGGCATTGGCCAACTCGTAAGTGCCGTCGGCAAAACCCGTGACGAAGGTGTTCCAATCGCCATCGTCCATGCCCAGGTCCGCCCGCGGCACCAGCGTCGAAAAGAAATACTCATCCCACAGGGCGGTGTTGCTCAGGTACGACCAGTCAACCTGAGTCCACTCTGATGTGCTACCGGCGCGGGTCGCCGAGATCGTGCGTGTGACAGCTTCCGGGCCGATGAAGGGGTTGGCGTAAGAATTACCGATCGGATAGGCTGGGTTCTGCGCATAGTGGCTGACGTTATTGACGTGCTGCAAAGTTCCCAATGACTGAAGCGGAAGCGTCGGGAGGTCAAACAGGACTACACGCGTATGACCGCTGGAGTAGTCATCCCCCCAGGATGCCGGACTGGGAAGGTTTGTAATATTCGTGCCGGAGAGAGCGTTATAGCTGAAACCCCAGTTGCCAGGGTTCATTGCGTCCTCACCAAAAATCGAATACCCGAGCAAGCCCGTTGCGCGCATGAAAGTGGTCGCACGCGGATTGTAATGCGTCAGGAACTGCACAGGATTATTGTCAGAGGCTGGCTTGAGGTACATATCAAGCACACCAAAGGTTATCGGCTCCGCCAACAAGCCGCTGGCGTCAAGCATAGCCAGAGTAACTCCACCCTCGCCGGGCCAGTTAATCGTTTCGCTGACATTGAGACGTCCAGACTGGACCTCTCTGATTTCGTTTGAGCCGCCCACTGAACGCCCAAGGCGAATATAGGTATTGATGAAGGATGATGCACCACCCGTGATAGATAACACATCGTCCTCCCCTACAATCAAGTTCCGGCTGTTGTCCTGATCGAGCGTGTCATAGAGAATGCCAGGCAACTGAGCCACGGAGCCGGAGTACGGAGCGCAAGTGCTGCTTACCTTCGTGCCGGAGAAATCGATATTATCCGTCATGGCAAACGTCATGATCTCACCCGGATCAAGAGTGACACTTCCCCCTCCCGACGATGCCAGCGTGAGTTCGATAGACTCATCCTTTAGCATGTCGGTGATGGCGTAATTTTCGGTCGTGTCACTCTCCACTCTGACAGTAGTGGCAATCGTTGGATTCACCAGAAGCACGACCAACGAAGAGAATTCCAACTTCACGTTATACGGATTCCAAATAGTGATAACGGGCGATATCCTGAGGTCGAGCTGGTACTCTTTCGGCGGTGTAACACCCGGCGTCGTCTCTTCCGGAGTCACGTCTATAACCGGCATGCTCATGAAAAACTGAGCCCGCAACATAACCGGATTGATCGGCATGTCGGTCTCGCGCCCGAGGTCGATATCATTGCCGTTATAGGTGTAAGCATTCCTCACGACGGGTTCGGAGGTGGCATAATAATAACCTTCAGTAATCCTGCCGTACTTCGAGGAATTATTCGACTGTGTCGGAAAGTAGGGGCGCGCGGCGATCTTGTAGCCGCCGCCGTCGGGTTCGACGCCCAAGGGGTTACCGGTCTTGTACGACTGGAAGCGGTCGGGGTCTTCTGTCTTGTAGAGGCGGTAGTAGTTGCGCAGAAGGTGCCAGGTCGGGCCGCGCACCATGGCATCGGCTGTCGAGGGCGTCGGAGCGTCAAACTGGTCGAATTTGAAGAGATAGTTGACCTGGTGGGCCGTCAGGTTCGGGATGGACTCGTAGGCAGCGAAGGTCGTGTTGTCATTGAAGTCGTCCACGTCCATCTCAAAGGCCAGGCTCAGGTCCTTCTTCAGGCCGCCGCTGGCAGTGTTGGTCAGCAGGCCGTTACTGGAGGTGGTCAGGTCGTGAAAGCGAATCTTGCGGACATCGTCCAGGCTGTTGTTGAGGATACCGAGTTGGTTGACGGAGGCCAGACGCGTGAGCTGCGATTTGACGGTGGCATCCTGTGGGTCAATCACCTCGCCGAGGGGCTTGCCGTCGGTGGCCGCTTCCGAGGAGATGGCCTCGATGCCGTTACGCTGCGCGCTCATGAGGGAGTAGCGCTTCTGCGCGTCATCGCCACTGGGAGCCTCACGGTGCGGGTCGCTCAGGTTGATCTTGGCTTTCACACCCTCGTCCGAGACCCAATAGGCAAAGTGTCCGGTCTCGGAACCATCGGAGGAAATCGCCACGCGGCCCACCTCGACCTGTGAGTCGGGATCGTCCACGCTCCCCTCCCCTACGATTGTGATACTGTCGCGGACCGAAACGCCCGGCTCCAGGCTGCTGCCGCCGTTATCTGTGCCCGACACCAGCCAACCCAAGGTAGCCGGGGCGGCAAAGGCGTCGTAGGGATTGCGACCGGAGACATCCCAAACGCCTGTCCAGTTCGCATGCTGCGGCTCGCTCATGCCTTCGATGAGTCCGGCGGTACCGGTCACGCGCTGGTCGGGGCCAGCCATTTCCTGCAGCTGTCCCATCGCCACTTGCAGGCCTAGAAGCGCATTCTGCCGGGCCATGCGCTGCTCGCCCTGCGTGGTCCCCACCTGCGACTCCAGACGCACGAGCGTGGAGAGGCTGAGGATGAGCAGGAAGATGAAAGACATCAGCCCCAGCGCCACGATCAGGGCAAAGGCTTCCCTCCGCTCGCGGGAGGACGTCTTTCCATCGTAAAATCTTTTCATAACAAGCAAGGGTTGGCCAGCCGGAGCCGGGAGGGGTAATTGATAGTTTATTATCGGTTTAAATGATCTCTGGCTCAAATCGTGCAGAGCGATTTTCTCAAGATTGGGATGGGTGGCTGGGAGCGATTATTCCGGCCTATCCGCACGTGAAGGAAAGTGTGTTGAGCCAAAAGCCAGCAAAGCGGGTGGCGCGGCCACTCCCCGTCCTGCGCCTTGGCGGGATAGGGCTCGCGCCACCGACCTTGAGCCTCGACCGCAGGGTGTCCCCGGCGAGACGGACGGCCAAGGATGCCGTCTTCACGGCTCGAAAGCCACGGCAGACGGGCAGCGTTTCCGCTGGCATCAGTCTGGCAAATACTTCTTCGACGCTGCCAAGGCGTGGCGTGGAAAAAGAAGCGCCCCACCGCATTCGCGGGCGACAAAACCGGTCTATCCTTGGTGATCATGCTGCGATTGGGTTGCTTTTTTTACCGGGCCACGTGTGCGGCCATATATCCTATATCCAATAAATCAATACGGCATCAGACGGGCGGGGACTTCCGTGTTGTCCTCGACTACGACCGTCGATTTCGGGTTCTGGGAGTCCACGTCGATCAAGCCGTCAGTGGTATTCTTCATCACCAGAATCGAGGCCGCGGAAACGTTTGGACGGATCGTGCCGACGATGGCGTCCATCCAGCCGTAGATGGCGTTGTCCTCGACCAGAGCGAAGAACGGGCAGGTGGCCTCGATCGAGATCGCGGGCATATCCTCGCTCACGGCGCGCTCCTCGGCCTCGGCGCCAGGATCGTCGTCGGTGAAGAGGAAGTACGGCACCTTGTTGGCCTCGGAGGCGGCCTGCTGCGCGTCCGTGTTGGAGACGGGAGCCTCCTTGCGGAAGACGTTGCCCTTGATGATGGCCATGTCCGAGTCCTTCGGCATGATGTTGATCGTCAGCGGGTCGAAGGGCAGGCGCGAGACGAACTCGTTGTCCATGACGGTGAGCTTGCCGGGGCCGAACTTGTTGACGCGGCCGTTGATGAACTTGTTACCCGCGACGGTGACGTCCCGTCCGGCCTGGATCGAGATGTCCACTGTGCGCGTGGAGAGCTCGTTGGAGAAAAGATTGCCGCTGATCATGACGGTGCCCGCGCCGTACTTGTCCTCGGGATTCGAGGGGCCATGGTGGAGCCGCACGAAGGGCCCGAGGTACTTGGCGGGGCTGTCCCACCAGCTCCACTCAGCCTCCCACGGCTCGTGACGGACCATGATCAGGTTACCCGTGATGAGGAGCTTCTCGCCCCAGTACATGGAGACAATGCCGCCCGCGGTCGAGTTGATGGAGATGTTGTTGGAAAAGACGAGGTTCTCGCCGCCCTCGCTGCCGTAGGCGTAGTCGGCGATGAAGCGGGCGACGTTGCTGTCGATGATGACCTGGCGGCCCTTGTTACCCCAGGCCAGCGTGTTACCGTACTCGGCGTAGTTGTTCTGCACGAGCACGTCGAATGAGCCGGAAGTGTGCGGGTTGTAACCCGGCTCGCCAGCCTTGACTTCGCGGTTGGCCACGGTGGAGGAGCCGCGCGGCAGGTTCTTCTTGCGCGAGGGGTCGGGCGAGCCGCCGAACCAGTTGACCTGGTACTTCACGTCGCGCGACCAGTTATCGTGGTGACGGAGGTTTTCCGAGCCTTCGAGAAACTTCGTCATGTAGTTGCCACTGACCATGTGGTTGCCGCGCACCGTGACGTTGGCCGAGTTGCTGGCATGCATCATCGCGTGCAGCCGGAAGCCCTTGGAGTTCTCGAGCACGAGATCGCGGCTGTTAATCGCGAAGACCAGACACTGCGACTTGTAGTAGCCCATGTGGCTGTACTTCTCGGACGGGTCAGTGCCGTCCACGTTGAGCAGGCGACCACGGCGCTTGCGGTTTTCCAGCGGGACGGTGCCGCGTTCGTCGGTGTTGCCCACGTCGGCATCGGAGACGACGAGGTTGGCCACGCCGTCGGCGTAAACCAGGTTTAAGACGACGGTGTCCTTCAGGTCCTTGCCGCCGTCGGCGAAATCATAATGCAGCCCCTCGATACGCACATCGTCACCAGTGACGACGAACTGGTTCTGCTCGACGATCTTGGAAGCGACCGGGTGGATGACTGCCTCCGGGTCGAAAACCAATGTGTGGTTGCCCGGGATCTTAACCGTGCCGAGATTATACGTCCCGGCGGGGAAGTAGAGCATGCCCGGCCCCTTGTCCAGAGCCCGCTGCACCGCCTCCGTGTTATCGGTGCCAGTGCCGGGCGTAACGCCCAGAGTGCTGACGTTGACCTGGGCTTCGGCGGAGGCCGTCAGGAGCCCGGCCAGCAGCAGTGCCCGGCCGATATTTACGAGAGAGGGTGTCATTGGCTTCATGGGATGTTTTTTCAAGGGTATTCGTTTTCGTGCGCATGCACAAGCTGGGGCCGAATATTGAGCCAGAGGCTGGCCGCAGCGGCGCTGGAAAGGAATGGATAAAGAACAGTTGGGCTATCCCCTCTGGGAGATATCTAAAGTTAGAAAAACGTTATTTCAGCTCAATCTTTAAAAATCGTCAGGGGCGGCGGCTTGGCCGCCCACTGACGATTGAGGAATACGTGTGCTAGCGGCGCGCGCGGCGACGCAGGTAAACAAGGCCGATCACGGCCAGCCCCGCCAAGGCTGCGGTAGAGGCAGGCTCGGGGATGAACATGACACCAGCGACCGTGGCGTCGTTGCTGAAGTCGCTCAGGTCCCAGGCATAGTAGCCGGTCTCTGCGCCGGCCTCCATGGAGACGACCACGGTGTAGCCGGACTCGGTGGTGGTGGAAGCGACGATGCCATTGCTGGTCAGATAATTAACATAATCGGCGATGCTCATGCCCGACCCGGCGTCAACGTTGAGATAGATATCTACGTTGGAACCGTTGGTCATACCCGTCATGATGACGTAGCCGATAGCGGCGGGGCCGAAGGTAGCGGCCTCGCCCGCGGCGATCGAGCCCTGCTGGGCAGCGCCGTTGAGGCTGAGCTGGAGCGCGTCGCGAGTGCCGCCACTAAGGGTGACCACGGCGACGTTCCACAGCGAGCTGTTCGGCAGCGTGCTGAGGTTGTTGGTGATGTTGCCGGTGTTCGCTTCGACGAGGTTGAACGTGTTGCCGGTGGTCAGTGTCATACCGCCGTTAAGATTCGCCTCAAGCGTGCCTTCGAGCGTCGCGGTACCCGTGCCGGTGAGGTTGACCTTGCTCACGCCACCGTTATCCAGCGTGTAGCTGAGAGTGGTGAAGCTCTTGTCTGAAGCGCGCATGGCGAGGTTGCCGCCGACGTTCACATTACTGCCAGAGCCGACGAGCTTAAAGGTCGAATAGACGGTGCCGATGCCACTCGTGCTGTCGGCATTACCCATCGTGACGTTACCCGTCACGGAGAGATCGCCACCGGTCAGGTTGTACTCGGCTGTGTTGACGAAGTCACTGAAAGTCCCTCCATAACGCATGCTTCCGATGTCTAGGGAGCCGACCGTGGCGGTCCCACCCGATTGGTTAAAGATGCCCGTGGAGGTCGGAGCCGTGCTGTGAGCCAGCGAAAGCAATCCGGCAACATTGAAGGTGCCGGCATTCAGGTTGTAGGTACCCGAACCACCGCGGACCGTTGAGCTGAATCCACCTAAGAGAAAATTCAACTGAGCATCAAAACTGCCGCCGTTCTGCGTGACGATCGCCGTCGAGCCCAAAGACACGCCGACACCGCTAGCCGCCGCGCTCCCAGTCGTGATGCTGGCGCCATCGCCAAAGGTCAGCGAACTTGTGGAATTCTCCACGGTTCCCAGTCGCAGGAAACGCACCGACACGTCGCTGGAAAGGGTCACGTCTTCCAAGTTAATGTAGGTGTTGACGGAGGTCGCATTCGGCACGGAGTCGAGGCTCCAGTTTCCGGCGTCCTCCCAGGCGTTGCTTTCGCTGCCGTCCCAGAAGTTGTCGGTCGTCTGGGCTTGGGCGGCGGGGATGAGGGATACGCCAGCCAAAGCGGCGGCGAACAACCCGGCTCGACCGGGCAGGCCCGTCAGGGGGTTTGAGTGTTTCGTTAGGCGCATGATCACGATTCCTTTCGGTTTTGGAGTTAGAGGGATAGCAGGGTTTGCGGCTTCGTGGTGCCTTTGCTAAAACCTATTTGCATAAAAATGCAAAAAGTCAAAAAAGACACAAAGACGAAGGGGCATACCAGGGGTTGAGGTTAGTTTAATATGGTTCCGATGGGGTCTTAATGACAACTGGAAAGGGTTGCAATAAACTGTCTGGATCGTATCCGATCCGGTAGGTGTTTAAAAACACGTTGGTGTTTCCTGCGGTAGCAGGCGTAACGGTATTTCCAGTAATCATTCCCCGTCAGGCGATGCTTTTCGAGGTTGTTGGGGGTATTCATGGGGGTATTGAGATTAAGTTATTTATCGGCTGATTCCGGTCACGGATAAGCCAGGTGCCCGCACGGCGAGGTCCCAGGCAAGGGTCAGGGTTGGTGCCGATGCCGTCCCCGAAAGGGTCAATGCATTCGTTTGATCATCAGCAACTTCAACGCCGAAACCTGCTTCTTTAAGGCTCGTGACCCATGCGTCCAACCCGTCCGCGGAATCGGCTTGCACGGACAGCGTCGTCTGGTACGGCTCACCGGCTGTAAGCCCCGTCAGAACGGCATAGCCCGTGGTGCTGGCGGCAAAGACCGCCGTCTCGCCCGCGCCGAGGCTAACCAACCGCGCCTGCGGGTTCAGGGTCAGGCGCAAAGCGCTGCGTTTTTTGTCAATGGCCTTGGACTCCAGGCTCCACAGCGAGGGGGCCGGAAGCGTGGAAAACTCGCCGCTGACTTTCCCGTTGCCCGCCTCAAGGAGGCTCAGGCTGTCTCCGGCGAAGGCGGTCAACCCGGCAGGCATTTCCAGCTGGAGCGTTCCCGCCAGGGAGACGTCCGCCGTATTCACCGCACGGAGCGTACCGGTGCCGGTACTGTCCAAAATGTAGCTGAGCGTAGGGTGGCTCTTGTCGTGGGCGTTAAAGACCACATTGCCGCGCACGAGAATGTCCGTCCCCGCACCGATGCGCAGCATCGCGTTGACAGAGCCATTACCGTCTGTGCTGGCCGAGCCGATGGTAAGCTCCTTGATGACCCGCAGGCTGCCACCGGTGATCACGTATTCGGCCTCATTGACCGGGGATCCTTTCATGCCGAGGTAACGCCCCGAGCCAATGAGCAGTCCCCTCAGTTCGACTTCCCCACCCTGCTGCTCAAAGCGTGAGACCGAGGAGCCCGTGAGGTTGCCGCCCAGGACCAGGTCCCCGCGATAAACGCGCAGGGTCCCGTCCAGCAGTGTGTAGGCGCCCTTGGCGTCCCCGCTGGCGCGAAAACCGCCAATGTATACATTGTTGCCGACGACGACGCTGCCGCCCTTCTGGAGAATCGTCCCGGAGCTGCCGTCACCGGCTCCCAGCCGGGAGTTTCCTGCCGATCCAATTTCTAGCGTGCCGCCGGGCTCCACCGTCAAAGAGGCGCTTTTGCCCGCTTCGCAGCCGATCTGAAACAGCCGCGCGTTCGCGTAAGTGTTGAGCTCGACCTCGCCTTGTGGGATGGAGACGTTTTTCGCGCCATCGGGCAATCCGCCGCTCCACTCGGTCGCAGTGGACCAGGGACCATTTGCGCCACTCCAGACCGTCTCGCTCACAGCCGATGCCACGACCGGCACCAGCAGCGCGAGGGCTACGGTGCAGACTTTCGAGGTTCGCTTGAGATCAAAAAAATTCATTAATCGCAGGGTACTTGTGGCGTGGGCCCAGGCCCCGGTCAGGGGGACTCGCATGGGGTTGAGGTTGCTTGCGCAGGACCATCCTCCCGACACACGGTTGAGTTCTACTTGCGCCACATTATTCATCATTTCAAGGGTGAACGCCGGTTGTTAGACACTCGGCACAACGATTTATAACGTATAGCAAAAACGGTTTAGCAAAGGCAGCTTCGAGTCAAACGGAAAGCCGTGTATTTTAAGGTGACTCCAGTATCCGATGTGGTATCTCAGGCGGATATTTTCGGATCAAAACGCTCCATTTTGACGCCCGCGATACCAGCGGATAGCGAGCGGGACTAGACCTCGGAGCGAGCGCGGTACTCCTCCGGAGAGACGCCAGTGATCTGCTTGAAACGCCGGGAGAAGTACGGCTGGCTGCCGAAACCACACTCGAACGCGATCTCCTTGATCGAGGCGTTGCTGGTGATGAGCTGATGGCAGGCCTGCTCGACAAGGTTGCGGGAGCGGAAGACCGTCGGCGTCACCCCGCACAGGCGCTTGAATTTTTTGCGAAAAGCCTGCTCGCCGAGGCCAAAGCTCTGCCCCAATTCGACGAGGTCGAGCGGTTCCTCCGGCGAGAGCGCAATCAGCGCGGCGCGGGCGCGGTCCGCCCATTCGATGTTTTCGCTCAGCTTGGGTGTCTCCCAACTGGTGCACATCTCGGCGATCAGAGCCACCAACCTCCCGCTGTCACTGAGCGAGGGCTCCACCCCCACCCTGGCCAGAGGCAGGACGACCTCGTGGAAACGCTCCAGCCAGTACGGGATGCCGTGTGTCTCATTGGCCAGCGGGCGTACCGGTTGGTCCGGGTCGAGCAGGCCGGTGCCCATCCAGGCATCGAACAGCAGCCCGGAAAAGCTGATGTGGATCTCGTTCCAGGTCTGGCCCGCCTCCGGTCGGTACAGATGCCCCTGCCCCGGGAAAAGGCAGATAACGTCCCCGGCACGGACCCGGATGAGCTGCTCGTGCTGGTCGTCGGCGTACTCCCCCTCCCCGGCGTACACATAGGTCAGCCCGTAGGTGGTGAAGACACGCCGCTTCTCCTCCTGTCCCTGAAACTGCATCCCCCAATTGCCCTCGATCTGGAGACTGCGCCCGATCCACCCCGGATAGAGTGGATGAAACGACTCCATGATCAACCAGTAGTCCCGGGTCTGCCCGGCATTCGTACCGTTTTGCCTGGTGAATTTACCGCCATGGAGGCGACAGAGGGTTTCCAACGCAGACATGGAGAGAGATTACCAGATAAGAGATATACCGACAAGTTTTAATACCCAGCAGTATCCGTAATGGACGTATTCCCCTTTGCAGGTCAGCCCGGCGAGGCAACGCAAACACGATTCTCGACTCCAGCCTCACAAATCCAGGCTAACCGGATCGGATACTTCCAGCAACCAAGACACGACCACGCGTGCTGCCCGGCGTCCTCAGGCAACGGCGCAGGGACGATGCTGCTGATACCAGGCCAGGAGCTGCTGACGGAGCTTTTCGCGACAGGGCGCCAGCGTGGTGTCTTCCCAGCGGTTGTCGAGCTCCCGCGGATCGGCCCTCAGGTCGAAAAGCTGCCCGTCAAAGCCCTTCTCTGGCTCGCCCGGCGGGAAGTACAGATTGAGCTTGTACCGTCCGTCAAAAATCATGGCCCCGTAGATCGGAGGGTCGAAGTAGCCGCCCTGGTCGCAAATGCCGGTCCCGTGGTACACGCAGACGCAGGTCTCACGGACCGGGTCTCCGGGGACCGCCAGCAGGTCGTAGGAGTCGGGCATGTGTTCCCCCAGCCAGCCGGAGGAAATCCCGGCTGCGTGCAGGAGTGTCGCGGTGAGGTCGTGGAGCTGCGCCGGGGCCTCGCTGACCAGCCCCGGGCGGATGCGACGCGGCCAGCGCAGCAGCAGTGGCACGCGTACCGAGGGTTCGTAGAAATACGCCCCCTTGGCCAGCAACGCGTGGTCCCCGAGCATGTCCCCATGGTCGCTGCAAAAGACGACCAGTGTGTTGTCCGCCAATCCCTCGGCCTCGAGGGCGTCGAGCACACGTCCCACCTCGGCATCAAGCAGGGCGATCGAGGCGAGGTAATCGACGCGGTCGCGCTGGATCGCTTCCTCCGTATAAAAATCCTCCACCGGCGCACGGGCGGGCGCGGCGGCGTCCGCCTCCTTCTTATCGCCCCAGGCGGGCCCCTTCGTCGTCCCCGCAAGCATATAGCCGTGCGCGTGCTCGCGCCGCACGGCCTCGGGCAGCGCTTCCATCCCTACCCTGTCCTTGATGACGCGCGGGATCTTCTCCACGGTGACCATTTCCCGGAATTCCGCCGGATAGTCGCGGTACGGGTTGTGCGGGTCGAACACGCTCATCTTACAGAAAAACGGGCGGTCCCTGTCGCGCCCACGGATGTAGTCGATGGTGCGCCCGGCGGCCCAGTGCGTCATATGGCACACCTGCGGCACGTCCTGCACCTGGCGGCCATTTTCCAGCAACTCGCGGTAAAAGGCCGGGTGATTCGCCTCCAGCCAACGCCCGTAGGCCTGCCCAGGATGGTCCAGCAGCAGGCTCGGCTCTGGGCACCACTCGTACACCTCGAAGCCGTCGTTGGGCTTGCGGTGCTCAAGCTCGTGCCGGATCGCGCTCACGTGGAGCTTGCCAAAGAGCGCCGTCTGGTACCCCTGCTCGCGCAGGTGCTGCGGAAAGAGCGGCATCTCCGGCGCCATTACGTCGTAAAGCCGCTCGACGCCGTGCACCGGCACGGGCTGCCCCGTCATCAGGCTGGCCCGCGAGGGCGTGCAGATCGGGTTCGAGCTGTAGCAGCGCTCGAAACGCATCCCCTCGCGCCCCAGTCGGTCGAGGTTGGGCGTGTCGATCCCTTCGCACCCATAGCACGAGAGACTGTCCCAGCGCTGCTGGTCCGTCATGATCAGCAGGATGTTCGGGCGGGCGTCCACAGTGGACACAGGATCGGGAAAAGTTTGGTTCATGGTCGTCAGGGGTAGAAAATACGTTTTTTCCAAATGCGCTAAAAAAGCGTTGATCTTGGGCTCAGTCAGTCATGTCCGCGCAGAGGCGGCGGAAGTCCTTGAACAGGTGGTAGGTGATGCGGTTGGAGTCGTGGAAGCGGACCGCTCCGCGCCAGGCCGTACGCACGAGGGCAATGATGTCGTCCCCATCGAACTGCCAGTCGGCGTACTGGAAGCCGGTCAGGCGCAGGGAGTCTTTCTGGCTCAGGCCGGACTCGTCCACGACCATGGCCTTGAGCACCTTCCACTCACGCAGGTCGCGCGAAGCTACAAGCGAGAGCACGTTGCGTTGGCTGGCCTTGCCGGGGACGGTGTTGTTGTTGCCGAGGGTAAAGTACAGGCCGGTCTGCGGGTCGCGCCGGATGGTGAACTTGTGCGTGCCTCCGGGCAGCCGGATGATGTCCCGGTCGTAATCGAAAGAGACCTCGCTGCCGTCGGCGGAAACCTTGACCATGGCCGCGTAGTCGGAGTGCGGCTCGGTGCTCATGCGCAGGATGTCCCAGAGCTGGCCGTCCGGTCCGGCGACCATGTTGCCCTCCAGAAAGCCCGGCCCGGTTTCGCCCCAGTCAGAGGGCACGCGCTTCGGGTCAAAGGGCAGCTTGTTGCTCATCGTCCAGCTGGAGGCCTTGAGCAGGTCGGCATTCGCGTCGGCGGAGATGACAAAGGCCTGGAAGCCGGAGGGCCACAGGGCGGTCACATTGTCCTCGTAAGCGCGGAAGATACGCCCCTCGTGCACGATGACCGGCGTCGGCGCGCAGTGGTAGTTCGGTGGCTCGGCCGCCTCACCGCCCTGAAAGAGCAGCCCGCGGTCGGCGTCGAAGGGAAAGGTCCAGGTAAAGCCGCCATCATCGCTGCGGCGGATCACGATCGAGCCGTAGCGGCGGTTGCACCCGAGCATGTACAGCGCCCCCTTGTGCAGGAAAAGCGAGCTCCAGAAGGCCCCAATCAACTGCGAGCAGTTCACCCAGGTCGCACCGTCGTCCTCCGAGCGGTACACACTGCACATGCGCATCAGCCCGTCGTCAAAGCCCTGTTGCTCCGCGTAAAAATAATCGTGCGCGGCAACCAGCGTGCCGTCCTCCAGGCGGATAATGGCGGGACTGCCCAAAAACGTTTTACTGCGCTCGGGCATGTACTTGACTTCAGTGTAAACCATAACGAATGCGAAGGGGTTGAAAGGGGAAGCTGGGTACCGCTGCTGTGGAAGATTCCGATCCGAATGGACGATACATCAGAGTCAATTCCCAGTCAAACAGACTTGCAAATACGTTATAGCAGATTTTTTGCCTGCATAAAGACTCGAATATGGCAGATGCCGGTAACCCTGGTATCCGATCCGGTACGATCATGAATAATTCCGAGGGGGCATTCACGTCGCTATAGATAGAAGCGATTTTCTCAAATCGCAAACCATTACCAAATCGTTCAGCCCATTTACCACGGCGGATACCACTAGGCACTTGTGAGAGTCGCAATCCTGACGCAGTATGCTTATATTTAACAGACCCGGCTTACGCCATCCCAACTCAACCTCTTCTCTCCCCACCCTTTTCCGCAACAATGAATCCAACAGCCTCCAGCAACCCGTCCCTGTGGTCGGTCAGCGCCAACGCCTTCTGCGCCGACGACATCGAAAAGAACGGCAACAAATTTCTCATTGGTAACGGCTACCTCGGCCTGCGCGGTACGCTGGAGGAGCACGGCCCCCGTCAGTTGGCGGCCTGCGTCATCTCCGGTTTATATGACCGGAACGGTGACCAATGGCGCGAGCCGGTCAACGCTCCGGTCGCCTTTGGGGTAAAGGTCAGCGCGGACGGCGTCCCCTGCTCTACCCTCGACGCCGATGTGGCCGCACACCGCCAATGGGTCGAACTGGACAAGGTGCTTCACCACCGCGAGACGACACTGCGCATTCCCGGGGGTAACGATATCGTGCTTTCCTCCAGCCGCTTCCTCAGCCTGGAAGACAAACACCTCGGCGTGCTGCGCTTCAGCGTCAGCGTCACCGCCCCCTGCGAACTTGTTATCGAAACCGGTATCGACGGGGACATCTGGGACATCAACGGCCCGCACCTGACCAGCTTCCGCTCCGAGAGCGACGAGGACACGCTCACCCTGCACGCCCAGACCGGCGAGGCAGGTATCCCGGTCGTCGTGGCCACCGCTTTTCAGAGTGAAACCCTCTCCTCCCCTGAGATCGTCGCCACCGACAAGGGTATACGCCACCGCTATCACATCCAGGCCGAGGCCGGACGAACGTATTCATTTATCAAATACATCGCGGTGCACACCGGCGCGGACTCCCGTGATCCCGCCGCTGCCGCAGTCGCGACCCTCGCCGTGGCCACCGCCTCGGGTGTCACGCAGCTACTCGACACCCACGCGCGCCTATGGGCCGAGCGCTGGCGTAACAGCGACGTGCAAATCGCGGGGGACGACGAGGCCCAGCTTGCCCTGCGCTACTCGATCTACCACTTGCTCATCGCGGCCTCCACCTCCGACCGTGCCTCCATCCCCGCACGCGGCCTGTCCGGCCAAGTCTACAAGGGCGCCATTTTCTGGGACACGGAGATATTCATGCTCCCGTTCTTCGACCACACACAGCCCGAGCTGGCCCGGCATCTGGTGCGCTACCGCTACCACACGCTCGACGGTGCCCGCCGCAAGGCCGCCGAGTACGGCTTCCGCGGGGCCTACTACGCCTGGGAGAGCCAGGAGAGCGGCGACGACGCCTGCACGCTTTTCAACATCACCGACGTGCTCACCAACCGCCCCATGCGCACCTACTTCCGCGACAAGCAGGTACACATCAGCGCGGATGTGGCGCTGGCCACCTGGCGCCACTACAGCCTGACCGGGGATGCCAGCGTCCTGATCGACGGCGGGGCCGAGGTCATCCTCGAGTGCGCCCGCTTCTTTACCTCCTACGCCTGGTACAAGCCCGAACGCGACCGCTACGAGCTGCTCGATGTCGTCGGCCCGGATGAGTACCACGAGCGCGTGGATAATAACGCTTTTACCAGCGCAATGGCGCGGGCCACGCTCGATATAGCCCTGAAAACGCTGGACCTGCTTGAGCGCGAACACCCGGCCTTTTGTGAGACACTGATCGAGCGCCTCGACTACTCGGCGAACCGTGCACGGGTCGCCGAGATGCGCGCCAAGCTCTTCGTCCCCGAGCCCGATCCGAAGACCCACCTAATTGAGCAGTTCAGCGGCTACTACAAGCTCGAGGACAACACCCCCGCCGCGCTCAAGGAACGCCTGCTCAATCCGAACGAGTACTGGGGCGGCGCCAACGGCATCGCCACCTGCACGCAGGTGCTTAAGCAGGCCGACGTCGTTCTCATGCTGCACCTTTTCTCCAGTGAATACGCCGAGCAGATCAAGGCCGCCAACTGGGACTACTACGAGCCACGCACCGAGCATGGCTCCAGCCTCAGCCCCTGCGTGTACGCGCTCGTCGCCGCCGAACTCGGCCGCACCGAATGGGCCTACAAATACTTCCTGCGCACCGCCACGATCGACCTCACCGGCAAGTCCAAGCAGTTCGTCGGGCCGCTCTACATCGGCGGCACTCACCCGGCCGCCAATGGCGGCGCCTGGATGGCCGCGGTCCTGGGCTTCGGCGGACTCCGTGCAAACGGGCAGGACGGCACCGTCTCAATCCTCCCGCAGCTGCCCCAGGCCTGGACGGGGCTGAGCTTCCGCTTCTGCCGCCACGGCCAGTGGTTCACTGTCACCATCGGCGAAACAGAGGTAACTGTCAGCGCCGACGCCGAAAACACCGCCCCGCAAGACTTTGAACTCGGTGGCGTCGCGCGCTCCTGCCCTCCCGGCAAGGTCGTGACCGTCACCCGCAACGCCATGGCTGCCCATTGAGCTGATGAACCACCTGCCCGACTTCCTTACCACTGCCCGCGGCGCGCTCTTCGACCTCGATGGCGTGATCGTGGACACCGCCAAGTACCATTACCAGGCCTGGAAACGCCTGGCGAACGAACTGCGCTTCGACTTCACAGAGCTCGACAACGAGCGCCTCAAAGGTGTCAGCCGCATGCGTTCGCTCGACATCCTGCTGGAGATCGGAAAGTTCGATATCGGCGAGGCCCTGCGCGAGCGCATGAGCATCCTCAAGGACAACTGGTACGTCGAGTACATCAGCCGGATGAGCGAGGACGAAATCCTCTCCGGCGCCCGCGAGTACATCCAGTATCTGCGCTCACAGGGGGTCAAGACCGCCCTCGGTTCCGCCAGCCGTAACGCGCCCCTGATCCTTGAAAAACTCCGCATCACCGACCTCTTTGACGCCATCATCGACGGCAACTGCGTCACCCACGCCAAGCCCGATCCCGAAGTCTTCCTGCGCGGGGCCGAGGCTCTCGGATTGCCGCCGGAGTCGTGCGTCGTGTACGAGGACGCCGAAGCCGGCGTCGAGGCCGCCCACCGCGCCGGCATGAAAGCCGTCGGTATCGGCACCGCCGAAGCCCTCCCCGAGGCGGACTTCATTGTCGCCAGCCTGGGCGAACTCCTCGGCGACCACGCCGCGGTGCTTTAAGCATAGATAGCGCGGATAAACACGGGGGCCTGCGATATATGTGCTCAATCCGTTATTTTGAGTCGGAAAAATACACTTGGAGTGCTGCCTTGGATATCTTCCAGAGCCGGAGTGACGACATAGGTCATGACATCAAAATCACCATCTACAATAGGTCCTCCAACTTGATTGATTTCTGGCATTAACGCTGACTCAGAAAAATCTGGGGCGGTGGCTGCCTGAGGCTCAACCAACAAATCGCCCAGCTCTCGTCTCACACTCGTAGTAAACGAGATATAATTCTTTGAATCGTCCAAGCTCAGGTTCGGGTCGAAAGCATTTAGTTCGCGCCCACGAGACTTGGTCGGTTGCCCGGAGCTAGGCCGCTTATCAAACCGGGTAGGGTCTGTTCCCACAACAAATTCGACTAAAAGAGGCATTCCATCTGCATCCGAGTCGGCAGTCGCAAGAACATGCGATCCGGTCAAGCCATAAGCTCCCGCCCAAGTTTCAAATGGCGTCGCAATGTCAGTATTCTCAGGATAACCATTCAGGCGCATCAGATGGTTTACCGTAATCCCGTTGTAGGTGGTAAAGTCACCGCCTACCCAGATGCGCCCACCGGCGCCCGCTTCGATAACATTCGCGGGACTATCAAGACCACCCCCAACATCGAACCATGAATCGCGGTCTCCATCCTCATTCAGCTTCACCAGACACATGATCTCACCCAAGGCTTGCCAGGTATATGGCATGCTAACAATAACACCTCCATCCGGTGTCGCATAAATAGCAGTTGGACGATATTGGGAACTCGTGATATTGCTGTATAACTGCCCGAAAAACCTGTCCCTCGATCCATCAGCGTTTAAATGAGCGAGGAACTGTTGGGGAACACCACATATACGCATAAAATAGCCGGACACGTATAGCTTTCCAGCCGGCGCGGCAGTAAAATGCTCTACCATATCATTGGCATCATAATACGGCTCTGGACTATCCAACACTCCAGAGACAGATGCTCGCCACAAGTGTGAAAGACTATATCTCGTAGATCCGTTATCAACAGGATGCCCCTGCCCTCCGAAATACAGCCATCCTTCAGAGTCTTGGACCACATCGATCATCACGTCAGTAGAAGTCAGAGGAAAACTGGTATCCAACACACCATCTGCATTTAATTTTGCAATGTGCCTGCGGTGGATACCGTCAATCACCCAAAAACTCCCAACAACAATGTGATTGCCGTCCCCCAGCATGAGAACTTTGCGAACAGGCTTGTCAGGGGCTGGCATGTAGCGGGTATCAATAACACCGTTAAGAGATATTTTCACAAGATAGCGCCTCTCGATGATATCATTGACCCTCGAAAATATGCCGCCGACAAGAACATGTCCGTCTCCGGTCAACACCATGGTCCTGATCGTACCAGCAGGGATTCCCGGGTTCACAAAATCCGAGATGAGATTTCCCGAGCCATCGATTCGCATTAGCCCATTGACGATCTCGCCGTCCATTGCAGAAAAATCACCAGCGACCAGTGCTCCGCCATCAGGCAAGGGTAAGATACCAGTAACTGGCCCATCCAAACCGGCATCAAAATCTGACTCTGCCGCAGTATTCGTGACTTGACGCCATGTCCCGTCTAATGCTGCCGGGTTCGGAATGACAGAAAGCGACAGGCTTGTCGTAGCCAGCGTTCCATAGTCATTTTGAACGACCAGTGTGTATGTGCCTGCATCGCCAAATCCTGAGGGCGAAATCGCCAGTGTCGGCGTAGTGCTTCCACTGACCCGTTCGCCATCGGACAGATTGGTACCGTTGCGCTTCCATTGATAAGTCAATGACGATGCCCCGCGCACTTCCACCGAAAATGCCCCCCCCTGCCCCACAACAAGGGTAAGATCATCCGACACACTCAGAATTTCGGGCTCGGTCAAAAAGATGAGATCGGCAATGGAAGACGTTACAGAATCTCCACTTTGGGTATCCGTCACAACAACGGTATACTCGCCTTCGTCCGACTCAGTAGCCGAGGAAATGTCTAAGCTGGCATTGGTTTCCCCCGGCAATTCGACTCCATCTTTTTTCCACTGATACGCCAGTGAGCTATTCCCCACGGCGGAAACAGTGAACGTACCCTTTTCACCGGTCTCCAGTGACATACTGTTAGGCTGACCGGTAATGACTACATTCTTAGCATCCCCATTCAATCGAATCAGCCTGGAAACTGTCGTTCCCTGGTAGCTTGTAAAGTCTCCCGCAACCCAAACATTGCCCAACGGTTCAAGGGCAAGAGCATAGGCTCCTACATTGAAACCTTCTCCAACCTCAAAGCCCGTGTCCACACTTCCATCACTATTCAAACGCACGATATAAGGGACGTCTGGTGGCGATGTTAATGTACTGGGACGGCATATCGCAATGATCTTCCCATCGGCCTGAACGGCGATATCAGAGATAAGAGTATTGAAATATTCATCCAAGCCGTGGACCTCAAAGCTTCTGTCCAAGGTTCCGTCTTTAGTCAGACGCGAGATCGTTGTGCCAGCGCCAGAAATGAGTATCTTGCCGTCGGCCAGTGGGGCAATCGCCAGCACCCAAGCACCAGTTTGAGCGATAAAATCGTCGTCGTTAGTTCCATCGTTAAAAAGACGGACCATAAAATTGCCGTCTAAACTGCCATAACTGTTAAAATACCCGCCAACATAGATTTTACCATCCTCCGTCGGCACAACCAAAGAAACAGATGATTCTGGGTACACCGTAAACCCAGTATCTTGCGAACCATCCTCATTAAGTCTGATCAAATAGCACCCAGCTCCGACATAGGTGTTGGTAAATGAACCGCCTGCCCATATTTGGCCATCGGAGTCCACCGCTACTGCATAAACAGAGCTATCACTGGGACCACCGCTAGTGTCAAAACCGCTGTCCACGGTCAGATCTGCTTTAAAACGGGCCACCCGGTAACGCGTTAAGCCGCCTACAGCGGTAAAATCTCCCCCAATGTATATACGCCCTGTTCGATCCGAACAGATCGAATGCACGGTGCTATTCACATCCGGGTCAAAGTCAGTATCGATAGACCCGTCTTCCTTAATCAATGCCAGGTACCTGACCGAGTCACTTGAACCACCACCATTCGCCGTCCAAGTCGCCATGGTAAATTCTCCGCCCACCAAGACCCGACCATCACCTAACAGATATATGGCTCGCACCACCCCATTAAAGCCCGGCGCGTCATAGCCACTGACCAGCTCCGCCGGAGCACCGTCCGCCCGTACACCATTCGGAAGAGCAAGCTGAAACAAGAAAGCAACCAGAAGTATGAGCTTTGAGGTAAGCGAGAAACGACCACGCATCATAATTGAGAGTAATAATCATTTTCCATTAATGAGTTTCAACTCTTAACTGAACACAGTGCACGAGTTAAAGGCCTGACATTCAAAGTACGTAAGCGTTTCTTATAGGCGATTTAGCCATTTTTCCGTTTGTTCGGCATGACAATCCTCATCCCAAAGATATCCGATTCACCGGGACAGTTATTGTCCACCTAAACATGAAAAGAGGAGTGCAGGGTGAAAGCACCAGTGCTTATCCGCTCATTTCCCAGTTGCAGGCGAAGGAGAGTTTGCGGTCTTGCGTTCGCAGGGATTTTTTAATCTGCTTGCCGCTTCTTTTCACGAAGTCATTGTTTCCCAACAACATTGCCCGGGTGGTGGAACGGTAGACACTGGGGACTTAAAATCCCTTGCCCGCAAGGGCGTGCGGGTTCGAGTCCCGCCCCGGGCACCACTTGCTTCAGGTGATGAGCAGATGAGAGATCGTTGGCCCAATTAAGGAAGAGATTGGGTTCCTAGCTGCTATCCTGGCACGGTTTGCTTTTGAAGTGAAGGGGTGCCCTTCACCCCACGACTCGCGAGCGCCTGGCGTTTACTGTAAATACCCCAACCAAAACCTTGACATCGATGTTATATTTGGCAATAAGAGGCCCACACCCCTGATGTGCCTCTGAAGTTTACGTGAACGGAAAGATCGACACAGATTTAACTTTATTCCCTCCAGTATCCAACCCTACACCCAAACATCGATGACACTACACACGCACTCCCAACAGCACTTAGCCCGGCTGACGGCCATCGCGGTCGCCTCCGGGATCCTGTTCGCGGGCCTCAGCGCCCAAGCCCAACTCGTGGACTTCTCCAGTTACTCCCCCGGGGTCCTCGCAGACGGCACTGCCGCAGACAACGTCAACCCCCCGACCTCCCAGTTTACTCTCACCGACAGCGAAGGCGCGGGTGTATTTTCCTACCGCGGCAGCGCCATCGCCAACACGGGCGTCACTACGACCTTCAACGCGCAAATAGTCGGGTCCGGCCCCTCAGGCAACTATCTCTCGATCTCCAGCACGAAAGCTGGCAGCGGCGGCGGCAACCCCATCTCTATGGTCTTTTCGTCCTCGGGCCATGCCACTACCGAAACCCAGGTCTGGACGATGGATTTCTCCGCCACAAAGCTGGCCACCCCCAGTGGCGAACTTTACATCGGTCTGTTCTCCTCCGCCGCCTCTTCCAGCAGTTACACACTGGATCAAATCTCAGGAGCGAGTACGTCCACCGTCGGTCAAGCCATCCGTTTCAGCTTGTCGAGCTCCAACGTCAGTCTCTACCGCACGGGTTCGACCAACGGCCTCGAAGGCTACAACGGCACGGAGTGGGTGAGCAATATCTCTCAAGTCTCTGGCGTGACTTGGACCCAGGGCGATAACTACCGCGTCATCCTCTCGCTCGACGGCACCACGGGCGCCATGAACACCACGCTCCAGACCCTCAACGAGAGCCTCGAAGTCGTCAGCACGCTGTTCAGTGTGGACTCGAATGTTGCGGATGTGGGCAGCCAGGGCACTGCGGGCGGTTTCCGCTTTGTCACCGGTGACATCGGCTCGAACACAATTTTTGGGGTTGATGAGAGCATCTATTCGCTCTCCCTGAGCGACACCATTCCCGAGCCCTCCACCTACGCCGCCATGGCGGGTATGGCCGTCCTGGGGCTGGCCCTGCTACGTCGCCGCCTCCAGCGTCGCACCGCTTAAGGGCAGGCTCTAGCCGCTCCGCGCCAGCACGGAGTCCCGGCCATCGATATTCTTTACCAGCAAAGGCGGGGGCGCAGATACCATTGCCCCCCGCCTTTTTTACATGGCCTTCAAGCAGGCCAGCGGGCTTTGATGACACTGCCTGAGTCCCACGTTTTGGTCCGGCAGTTATGAGAGATTTCCGGTCTGGTGGTTGTATTGTTGGTTTAGTGGGTTTTGTAGGTTCTGGCGTAGAGAGGCCGTAGGCCGAACGGAGCCGGAACCTGTGTTTAGTTGTTTGGCAAACTGAGTTGGTGTGGAGGTGGCGGGACTTCAACATGCACCCGTAAGTTTTTGATCTTCAACACCAAGAAAAATGGCCTTCGGTCCCACTCACAGACAATCAAAAATCCCCATAGTTACGGGATAAAATCGGGTATCAGGGGATGCATCGTCAGGCATGCGTCAGCCACAAGGTTCATTTCAGTCTGGCTTCCAATTCCTCCAAGCGCCGGAGTTTTTCTTTCACACGTTGACGATAACGGCGCTGGCGTTCGGCATTCTTTACCCGCTTTTGCGAGTTAGGAACCGATGGGCGTCCTGAGCGAAGGGTTAAGACATTTTCCGGAATCGTGAACAGATGACGTTGACGAAAAGCCCCCGGACTCAGCACCAGCAACTGCTTCCAGTTTTTCGGGGTATCATACCAGGCCTTGTCGGCTACACGCTTCGAATCGTCAACCCAGTCCGGCGCGTCAATTCCAGCCTTCCCACACAGCCAGTCGACATAGGCGGCCAAGTACGCATCCCCCACCCCGCCGTCGCCCAAGCGGCTGCTGATAAGCGCGGGGGTCTCCCGTACGCGGCGGGCGAACTCAGGGCGTGCATGCACACGACGAAGCTCGTGCTGCCAGTCGCGCAGATTGCGACCGAAAGCCTCCGGCGTATCGCTCCATGCGGCGACTTCCGCCGCCGTCCGTGGGCGCTGCCATTTATTTTTCATGGGCTTCTCCAATCAATGTTTTCAAATAGAGCCGATTGCTCTCGGTGACCACATCATCCGGGAAAAACGCATCCACGGCCTCCTGAATCTGATCCACGGAACGAATATCCATCTTCTTGATCAGGAACCGTAAATCCTCGGCATCTCCCTGGTACGCCCCGATCGGACGCCGGCAAGCGAGCGCCTTCATCGCAAGCAAATAGCGGGCGGTCGGCACGTGGACGATCAAACCGGTTTCCTCTTCAATCATCCGTAACCGCCGCTTCTCCTCCTTGACCGGCGAGACGAACTGGACGACATCCGAGTTGAGCCAATCTTCCGGCAAATCCAGTTCCCGTGCCACCGCACGCACCAGTCGTTCCCCTTCCTCACGCGGGATCAACACCGCGTCGATATCTTTGGTCGCAGCCCGCGAGTCATACGCCAACAGCATGGCCGAGCCTCCATAGATGGAGACCTCCAGGCGTACCCCCGCCCCCTGTGCTAGGTTCTGTACGCAAACCTATGAGTATATCCATAGTTTGATAGCGGCCAGCTGTGCGAAAGCGATGTAGTGTCGTGCCCTTTTGTCGTATCGGGTGGCGAGTCTTCTTGAGTGTTTGAGCTTTGCGATGAGGTTCTCAA
>JAUTCS010000130.1 GCA_030673825.1 Verrucomicrobiota bacterium JB024
CGTTGATCGTTGTGTACCAAGCGGAGAGGTCGGGCTTGGCGAAGCCGCCCGCCTTGATCAGCTCGATCATGCGCGTGAGGGCGTACTTCAGGTCGGTGTGGATCGGGTAATGAGTGGGCTTGTTCTTGTTGTGCTCGGAGCGGTCGATGTCGAAGTGCACGATGGTCGCCTCCGGGGCGAACTTCGAGACGGTGCCGGTGATGCGGTCGTCGAAGCGCGCGCCGACGCACAGCAGCAGGTCGGAGTCGCACACGGCCCAGTTGCCCGCGACGGTGCCGTGCATCCCGAACCAGTACAGGCTCTGCGGGTCGTCCGGCGGGAACGCGCCCAGGCCCATCAGGGTGGAGGCCACGGGGATGCCGGTCAGCTTGGCGAACTCGCGCAGCTCGGCCGAGGCGTGGGCGGAGATGACGCCGCCGCCGGTGTAGAGGGCGGGCTGTTTGGACTGGGAAATGAGGTCGAGGACCTTGCGCAACTGCTCGTCGCTGGCATGGGGCAGGGGCGGGTAGCCGGGGATATCCACCGAGCCGGGGAAGACCGGTTCGAAGACCTTCTGTTGCACGTCCTTGGGGATGTCGATCACGACCGGGCCGGGGCGTCCCGTGGTGGCGATGATGAAGGCCTTCTTGATGATCATGGGCAGCTCCTCGGCTTCGAGCACGAGGAAGCTGTGTTTGACCACGGGCAGGGTCATACCGAAAAAGTCCGTCTCCTGGAAAGCGGTCTTGCCGATGAATTCCTGGAAAACCTGGCCGGTGATGGCGACCAGCGGGATCGAGTCCATGAAAGCGTCGGCGATGCAGGTGACGAGGTTCGTCGCGCCGGGGCCGGAGGTGGCCATGCACACGCCGGGCTTACCGGTGGCGCGGGCGTACCCGTGGGCCATGAAGCCGCCGCCCTGCTCGTGACGGGGGAGGATGGTGCGCAGCTTCTCGGCGCGGGTCAGGGCCTGGTGCAGCTCGATGGAGGAGCCGCCGGGATAGGCGAAGATGACGTCTACGCCCTCGCGTTCCAGACACTTGACGACGACATCGGCGCCCTTCATAGCGGGGCCTTTCTCGTCCTGTGGCGGGAAGTTGACAAGCGGTTCGGTCTTCATGGTCTGGCTGATTTCGAGGTTATCGCGGGTGCGTCCGCCTTATTGGTTGCGAACGGAAAATAAGGCGCAAAACCCTAGACGTTATCGACCCGGAAGCAAGGCCGAAGTTCACCGGGCGCGGGCCGCTTGTCGCCCGTCGGTGACGCGGAGTGGCGAAGATGGTGAACGGGGCATTTGCCATCGGGCTGGTGTCGGCACGAACGGTCTCAGATTCTCGTGTCTTCCTCATCAAGCTTCCCGTTGCCCGGGGTAGCCGCCTGTCTGGCGGCGTAGGGGCGCAGCCCCTCAATGTCGAGTGCGGTCCCGCACCGGAGCCTCAATAAAAACTTGCGCCGGGGGGGCGGGGTGCGCTGTGCTGCTGGGGCTATGCCGAAAGTTTTGTTTATCGGGGATATCGTGGGCAAGCCGGGCCGCGCGTTTGTGATCAAGCAGCTGCCGGGCTTCCGCCAAGAGCGGGGGATCGACTTGGTCGTGGCCAACGGCGAGAATTCCGCCGCCGGGGCGGGGATCACCCCTGCGATTGTCAA
Organism: Verrucomicrobiota bacterium JB024; assembly: GCA_030673825.1. GTDB lineage: Bacteria > Verrucomicrobiota > Verrucomicrobiia > Opitutales > Cerasicoccaceae > Ruficoccus. The sequence goes on from JAUTCS010000130.1 coordinate 1,627, forward strand.
CGAGCTGTTGGCCGCCGGAGTGGACGGCATCACACTGGGCGACCACGTATGGGACCAGCGGGGGTTCGCCGAGGAGATCAACGCGCTGGACAAGGTCTGCCGTCCGGCCAACCTTCCCCCGCAGTGTCCCGGCCGCACACACCTGATCCTGGAAAAGGACGGGTTCCGGCTGGCGGTTTTCACGCTGCTGGGTAACAATTTCATGAAGCTGACGGCGGACTGTCCGTTTCGTGCCGGGGACCGGCTGCTCGGGGACATCGGAGCCGGGGCCGACGCCGTGCTGATGGAGATTCACGCCGAGACGACCTCGGAAAAGGTGGCCTTCGGGTGGTACTTTGACGGGCGGGCCTCGGCGGTGATCGGGACGCACACGCACATCCCCACCGCCGACAACACCATCCTCCCGCGAGGCACCGCCTACCAGACCGACGCCGGGATGACCGGACCCTACCGTTCCGTGCTCGGACGCGAAGTCGAGCCCATCGTCTTAAAATTCCTCGACGGGATGCCGCGGCGCTGGCCGGTGGCCGAGGGCGATGTGCGCCTGTGTGGCCTGTTAGTCGAGATCGACGCGCAGACCGGCCAGTGCGTCAGCCAGGAGCGCATCTGCCTGCGCGAGGAAATTTGAAACCTCCCGGGAATTTCGGTGTTTATCGGGGTATCCAGCCTATTTTACCATCCGCGAGCGGATGGTAAAATAGGGATAATGTCAACCGCTTGCCCGGCAACATGTTGGGAAGCCTTTACGCCCGCTTTTAACCCTCATTCCGATAGCCTCTGAAACGATTTACCCAGATTGCTGCCCTTGGGGCAATACTGGCCGGTTCGGCTTTGCCGTTGCGGGCGCTCATCCTCTACACGGGCGACAACAGCGCCAACCAGACCGCCCCCGCCAACGGTGCCCCCTTTGAGCAGGTCGGGAGCGTTTTTCTGACCGCGCCCACGAGCAATGGTAATGGCACGGCCATCCACCTGCGCGGGAAGTACTTTCTGACGGCGGACCATGTCCGGGTGGCTGGCGGACGTTCCGTGACTTTTGATGGCGTGACGTATTACGAGATCGATCAGGAGTTTACGCCGGTGACTATCTCGACCGGGACCGATACAGTGGACATGAAAGTCTGCAAGCTGGTGGAGGATCCGGGGTTGGACGATCTCGTGCTCAACACGAACACCACCTCTGACCGTTCGTCGAGCACCACCTCGGTGATGGTCGGCTATGGCAAAGGTCGCGATACCACGCAGGCGGACCAGACCGACACGGATCGTACCTGGACCTGGGGGACGTTCAGCACAACCGCCAAGCGCTGGGCAACCAACGTGGTGACGGGGACACAGAGTATCGCGAACCTCGACGGCTATGACTACAATTACGCCGGATTGGCGATCAACATCAACAGCGGTGCGGGTGACAATGAAGGAGCCCTTGCCTATGCGGACTCCGGGTCGGCCCTGTTCCAGTCCATTGGCGGGCAGTGGGTGCTTTCCGGGCTGGCGACGCTGGTCAGCGTTGACGGGAGCAGTACCTTCGGCTCGACGAGCGGCTTTGGGCCACTTGCCACATTCTCCGGCGATGCCAACTACTATGTGCGCATCTCCAGCTACGCGGCCGCGATCGAGGCCGTCTTACCGGACCTTTCGACTTTCGCCGGGTGGGTCTATGACAACGCGCTCAGCGGTGACGATGCCGCCTCTACCGCCGACCCGGATGCTGACGGTATGACCAACCTCGAGGAGTTCGCCTACGGGACCGATCCGCGCACGTGGGACGCTCAGCTCGGGCCCCAGGTGGCGCAGGTGGACGGGGACCTCGTGCTCAGTTGGCAGGAGAGCTCCACCGCCTCGGGGCTTACCTACAGCGTCGAGGAAACCGACGATCTGGTAAACACGCCCTTTGCCGCTTCCACGCTCACCCCGGAACAGGTGGGCACGGAAGCGGGCGTCACCACCTGGCAGGTAACGCTGACCCCGGCGACGGGACAGACGTTCCTGCGCTTGGTGGTGAGTTCGTCAGAGGCGCTCTGATTTGGGTTTACCGTTGGGCGGCTTGTCCGGGGTTCCAGTGGTTGATCCCCGCGTCGGGCGCGAAGGCCTCGGATGGTTGTTGCCAAGCCACGTGCCCGTCGCAGTACACGTAGGCGGCGCGGCCTTCGTCGCGGCGGTCGAGATCGGCGAGGTCGTCCCCCGTGCCCGCCCAGAAGTGCGCCATGAAGTGGTCGCTGCTCTGTTGCCGGTTGCTGGCGAAGAGCACCGTGCGCCCCGGCGCGGGGACGAGCGGAGCCCTGTGCCAGCAGGCGGGCTTGCCGGGGTAGTCGTCGGAGGCCGGGTCGAGCTGGAGGTACACGTTGAGCGCGTAGCTGTAGCGGTTGGACTGCATGCCCCCGGAGCCCTCTGCGGGGTCGAGCGGGTCGCGCAGCATGCTTTCCCGGTACACGGCGAAGCGCGGGTCGTAGAGGCTGCGCAGCGGCTCACTCAGCAGGTAGCCCGAGAGCGCAAGCGCCCACTGCGGCTCACTCGCGTTGTAGGAATGGGTGCTGCGGGGCCAGTTGCCGCCGTGGTCGGCGGTGTAGAGCAGCGCGGCGGAGCCGAGCTGGCGGATCGTCGCGGTCGAGCGGCTGAACTGCGCGCTGTGCCGGGCGCTGCCAACCGCGCTGACAGTCAGCGTGGTCAGCAGGCCGAGAATGATCAGTGCGGCCATGACCTCGATCAGCGTAAAGGCCGCCGCCCCGGAGTGGGACCGGGGACGGCGGTTGGAGGGATGGGCCTCAAGCATGGGTGCGCTCCCGCTTGAGCCGCCGCCGCGTCAGCAGGGCCAGGCCGAGGCCGCCCGCAGCCAGCGCGTACGTGGAGGGCTCGGGTACGGCGGTGAAGTTGAGCGTGAAGCTCTGGCTGGCGTAGCCGGGGTTGGCCAGGCCGTTGACGTCTCCGATGTACACGCTCCCTGTGACCGCGTAGCTGGCGACGGAGGGGGTGGTGGCGTAAACCGGATGCGTCATCGTCCCGTTGAACAGCCAGGTTGTGCCCGTGCCGTCCGTTCCGAAGACCGGCGTGAACAGGTCCGGGTCGGTGCGGACGATATAGGCCTCCAGCCCGGCGGTGGTCACGTCGAGGTCCACCCAGTAGTACAGCCCCTCGGGCAAGAGGTCGCCCTCCTGCGCGAAGCCGTACCGGCGCGTCCAGGCCAGGCCCTCCTGGCTGGGGTCGAGCGTCCCGTACCACGGGTCGGCGGGGTTGAAGGAGTCCCCTGGCGCAAAGGTGCTCAGGGGCTGCATCTCGGGGATGGCGCTGTCCGTGTGGACTTCGAAGGTGTCGGTATAGGCATTATAACCGACATAGACGTGGATCATCGGCATGGTCTGGCCGACGGTGTCCAGTTGAGTGGCCTGGGCGGTGAGAGCGCAGGCACAGAGGAGTGATGTTGAAAATATTTTATGATACATTAAATGCGTGAAGCTTGAGTTTTCAGGCCCATGAAAAAAGCCCATGCGCAACGGGCGCACGGGTACAGAGGGTGAGAATCGGGTGGTGCTTTACCCGAGGCGTGGAGGCGGCGTTTCCGGTAGCGGAGAAAGCGCGATGCCCCGCTCGTCTGCCCTCATCACCGGCAGCTGGCGGCTGGCCGGGGCCGGTACGATGCGCTCGGCCCGGGGGAGAATCAACTGGACGCTAAGGTACTCGGCCTGGCGGGCGGCCTTGAGCGGACCGGGCTCCTTGAGGAGGTTCTGGTCCACGAGGCCGCAGATTTCGCAGGGATAGTCCCCGCCGAAGGTCCGCTCGATAGCTTCCCGCAGGGTGGCCGCGCGTTGCTGCTCCTCGCTGAGCATGCTCGCCCAGGCCACGCCCTGCACGACCGCCCAATGGACATTGAGGGCGGAGAGCAGGGCTAGCAAGAGCAGGCAGCAGCCGGAGAATCGCAGCATATTAGCCAACCTGCCGACCGTTATTAGTAAGTCAAGCTTTGGGCAGCAAAAAGCCGGACTTCTTTGCGAAGTCCGGCTTGGGAGAAAAAGACAATACGGCCTGTGCGACCTGCTTCAGATTGTGCCTGTTGATCCTTGTTTCTGCCGCAATCCCTGCCGCCGCGTTGGCGGCGGCAGCGGTGATCCGTCAGGATCACAGGTCCAGGACTCTGTCCTGGTGGTTAGCGGTCGCGGGAGAGCAGGAAGAGGTACAGGAGGTTGGCCAGCGAGCTGATGAAGGCGGCCACGTAGGTCCAGCCCGCGGCGTTGAGTGTGCGCACGACGCCGACGGCCTCGTCCTGACCAATGATGCCGAGGCCGACCAGCTCCTTGCGGGCGCGGGCGCTGGCGTCGAACTCCACCGGCAGGGTGATGAGCTGGAACACCGTCAGTACGAGGTAACAGACCACGGCGATTTTCAGGCCGATCATGTTCGCGGCGAGGAAGGGGAGGAAAAAGCTGGCGATCAGCACGATGGGCAGGACCTGCGAGGCCATGGTCGTGATCGGGATCAGGCTCATGCGCAGGTTGAGCGCCTTGTAGCCGACCTTGTGCTGGATGGCGTGCCCGGCCTCGTGCGCGGAGACCCCGAGCGCGGCCAGACTGGTGCCCCGGTAGTTCGCACTGCTCAGAGCGAGGCGCTTATGGATGGGGTCGTAGTGGTCGCTTAACTGGCCCGCGATTTCAACGATGTCCACGTCGGTGATCCCGGCCTTGCGCATGACGGCGGACGCCGCCTCGGCCCCGGTGATACCCCCGCGCGAGCGGATCTGGCTGTACTTACGGTAGGTGCTCATCACGCGGTGCTGGGCCCACAGGCCCAGAATGATGGTCGGCACGACGAGCACGAGCCACAGCCCCCAGCCGCCACCCATGGGGATGATCAGGCCTAAAGAGGGGAAAAGCGAAAGTGAGAGGATGGTGTTCATGGTTATACCCTTAGCAAATTCAGTTCCGGTTGGTTTTCAAGGGGAAGCGTCCGGTTGTCGGATGTCTGGAAGTTCCCTTCCCCAAGCGGCTTAGAACAGGCCCCCCGCAAAAAGGTTCCCCGAAACCGGCCCGCACGCTCCCGCACGCCTGTGCCAAGGTGGCACAGGCGCAGCGCGGGCGTGGGTAAAAATTGCGCGGTCGTGTGGTCATTGGCGTCCGTGGGTGGGGAGTCTGCCGGTGGGTGCCTGCCCCGTCTCTTCCCTTTTCTTCGTTGTCATCCTGAGCAAGTCCGCCCGCGGACGCGTCGAAGGATCTCCCCGTCCGGCCTGCTGAGCCCTTGGGAAAAGTTCGCACGCGGAGATCCTTCGACTCACTGCGTTCGCTCAGGATGACAACGGCGATGTGCGAGCACGCACAGAGAGCCTCTACTGTGTGGGCTTGAGCAGGTCTGTCGGGGGTAGCGGCCTGTTTGGCCGCGTAGGGGCGCAGCCCCTTAATGCTGCTCCAGCCGGAGTCCGGCGCGCAGCAAGAGCGCGTTGAGATCCGGGTCGCGGCTCATGAAGTCGCGGAAGAGCTTTTCGGGCGGCTCGGAGTTGCCCTTTTGCAGAATCTTCTCGCGGAAGTCCTTCCCGGTGGCCGGGTTGAGCACGCCCTCGGCCTTGAAGCGGGTGAAGGCGTCGGCGTCGAGCACCTCGGCCCACTTGTACGAGTAGTACCCGGCGGCGTAGCCGGTGGGGTCGGAGAACAGGTGCGTGAAGCGCCGCACGATGCCGGGGGCCTTGGTCTTGAGCGGGGCGCGGTAGCCCTCCAGCGACTCGTCCACCCATGCGTCGAGGTCGCGGCCCTCGTGGCTCTTGTAGCCGGTGTGCAGGTCGAGGTCCATCTTGCCGAAGGAGAGCTGGCGCATGGTCATGCTGGCCTGCTCGAAGTTGCGGGCGGCAAGCATCTTGTCCAGCAGGGCGGCGGGCAAGGGCTCGCCGGAGTCCACGTGCTTGGCGAAGAGGTCGAGCGCCTCCTTTTCCCAGCACCAGTTTTCCATGATCTGCGAGGGCAGCTCGACGAAGTCCCAGGCGACGTTGACGCCATTGAGGGATTTGATTTCGACCTTGCCGAGCAGGTGGTGCAGCAGGTGCCCGAACTCGTGGAAAATCGTCTCCACGTCGCGGTGGTTCATGAGGGCGGGCTTGCCGCCGACGGGCGGGTTGAGATTGCCGCACATCAGGCCCAGGTGAGGGGCGGTGGAGCCATCGGGCTTCGGGCCTCCGGTGCGCAGGTAGTTCATCCAGGCGCCACCGCGCTTCGGTTCGCGCGGGTACCAGTCGGCGTAAAAGGAGCCCAGGTGTGTACCGTCGGCATCGAGCAAGTCGTAGAACTTTACGTCCGGGTGCCAGACTTCGGCCACGACGTGATCGGGCGAGGGCGTGCCCTCGTCGAAACGCTGCTCCTTGCCCGCCTCGTCAACAAAGCGGGTGGGGCGCTGGACGATCTTTACGCCAAAGATGCGCTCGACCAGCGCGTACATGCCCTCGACCACGCGGTGGATGGGGAAGTACGGGCGCAGTTCCTCCTCGTCGAGGGCGTAGCGGTGTTTGCGGAGTTTTTCCGACCAGTAGGCGACTTCCCAAGGCTGGAGGTGGTCGCGGGGCTGGCCGGTCTGCTCGGCCTTAAAGGTTTCCAGTTCGGCGACCTCGGCGGCAAAGGCGTCTTTGATGCGCCCGTGCAGGTCCTCGGTGAAGGCGAGGGCGGCGGCGCCGGTCTTGGCCATGCGGCGCTCCAGCACGAGGTCGGCGAAGTTGTCCTTGCCCAGCAGCTCGGCCTTTTCCTGGCGCTTTTCGAGAATCTTCCAGACCAGCTCGGTGTTGTCGTGCGGCTCTTTCTGGCCGATGCCGACAGAGCCCTCCCAGACCTGCTTGCGCAGCCCTTCGTCGTCGGCGTACTTCATGACGGGCAGGAGCGAGGGCATGTGTTGGGTGAAGCGCCAGACGGGCTTGTCGTCCGTGCCGTGGCCCTTGGCCTTGGCGGACTCGCGGGCGGCGTCTTTAGCGGATTGCGGGAGCCCGGCCAGCCGCGTCTCGTCCTCGATGAGCAGTTCCCACGCGTTGGTCGAGTCGAGGACGTTTTCGCCATACTTCTGGGTCAGGCGGGAAAGCTCGGCGTTGATGCCTTCGAGGAGTTTTTTCTTTTCCGGGGGCAGGTCCGCGCCGCTGCCTTTAAAGTCCTCCAGCGTTTCTTCGAGCAGGCGCTTGCGCGTGCCGGTGAGGGCCTTGGCTTCGGCGGTTTCCGCGAAGGCCTTGATCACCTGCCAGAGTTTGTCGTTCAGACTGATGCGGGTATAGAACTCGGAGACCTTGGGGAGCATGGCGTTGTAGGCCTCGCGCAGGGCGGGGCTGTTGGCCACGCTGTCGAGGTGGCCGACGCTGCCCCAGCCGCGCGTCAGTTCCTCGGTCGCCTGCTCCAGCGCGAGCAGGGTATTGTCAAAGGTGACGGCCTCCAGCGGCGTGTCCGCGATGGCGTCGAGGCGCTGCTGGGCGTTGGCCAGGGCCAGCTCGATGTCGGGCTGGATAGCGGCGGGGGTGAGCAGATGCCAGGGGATGATGAAGGTGTCTTGAAGAAAGGGATGGTCCATAGGTGATTGTCGAGAAAGGTGTCGGTTTCCCCGCCGATGCCAAACGCAAAAAGCGTCCGCCTCACGCAGGCTTTCGCAACTCTGCCGTTTTTTATTTTAACCACGGATCACACGGATGGCACGGATCGGTTTATTTATCTGTGCCATCCGTGTGATCCGTGGTTAAAAAGTCTTTCATTCCAAATCCTCTGTGTCCTCTGTGGTTTATTTCTTATTGTGTTTTGTTGTCGTGCGGCTGCCGCGGCACAGTTATCCGTCTCTCACGTGGCGCTTATAAATCTGAAACGTGCCGGGGAATTTTGTGGCGGGGAATTTGACCCTATGTTTAACTGCCCGGCGTGAATACTGAACCGAAAGCCGTCCGCTACCATGAACGAGGAAAGCCCGAAGAGGTCCTGAAGCTCGAGTCGATGCCCGTCGGCCAGCCCGGCCCCGGAGAAGCGCTGGTCGCGCTGCGCGCGGCCGTCATGCACCCCTCGGACATGGGGATGATCGGCGGCACCTACGGGCGCCTGCCGGACCTGCCCGCCGTGGCGGGCCGCGAAGGCGCGGGAGTCGTACTCGCCGTGGGTGCGGGCGTGACCGCCCTTAAAGTCGGTCAGCAGGTCAAGATGCCCGAGGCTCTCGGTGCCTGGCGGCAGGCCGTGGTCGCCCCGGTCGAAGATCTGATCGCCATCCCCAACGCCGTTCCTGCCGAGATGGCCGCCCAAGCCTTTATCAACCCGCCGACTGCGCTGCGCATCCTGCGCGATTTTGTCGATTTCAAGCCCGGCGAGTGGATCATCCAGAACGCCGCCAACTCCGCTGTGGGCGTCTCGCTCATCCAGCTCGCGCACCACTGCGGGCTGAAGACGATCAACGTCGTGCGCGACGCCGCCACCTGGGACCCCGTTCTCAAAGAGATGGGCGCGGACGTGGTTGTGGCCGAGGAATCCGGCTACGAAAAGCAGGTCAAAGAGCTGACCGGCGGGGCCAAGCCGCGCCTGGCTCTGAACTCGATCGGCGGCGAGAGCGTGATCCGCCTCATCCGCTGCATGGCCGATTCGGCCACGGTCGTGACCTTCGGCGGCATGGTCGGGGACAAGGTCCGCTTCCCCACGCGCAACCTGATTTTCAACGACCTGCGCCTGTGCGGGTTCTGGATGGACAAGTGGGTTCGCACGCACGGTAGGGAAGACTTCGACGCGATGCAGGCGGAGATCTTCGGCCTCATGGCCGAGGGCGCGCTCAAGCTCCCCGTGGACAGCACCTTCCCCTTTGAAAAGGCCGTCGAGGCCGTCGCCCGCGCCAACGCCGGCGGCCGCAACGGCAAGGTCCTGATCACGAGTGACTGGAAGGGGTGAGGGATTGCTGGGGGCTCCGCGCCCCCAGTCCCCACGGCAGGCGAGGCCTGCACTTTCGGTCCTGCGTCCGGGCTTCGCCCAAACGCAGGACCGCTATTGAGGCTCTCCTGACGGGTTGCCCCGTTTTTTTCAGAATACAAAAAAGCCGCCCCCGATTCGGGAGCGGCTTTTTTGTAAATCCGTTTATCGGATGTCCCCGTTGCCGGGGTAGCGGCCTGTCTGACCGCGTAGGGGCGGGGAGCCCCTCAGTGATGCGATAGCACCACTGGCGCAGGACTTCGTCTTGCCTAATGCTTGCAGGAGCAGCCGCACTGACCGGTGGCGTACTTGTAGAACTCGTCGGCCTTGGCCCAGTTGACCACGTTCCAGAAGGCGGCGATGTAGTCGGGGCGCTTGTTCTGGTACTTCAGGTAATAGGCGTGTTCCCAGACGTCGAGGCCGAGGACAGGCTGCCCGTGGATGGGCACGCAGTCGCAATTCATCCAGGGGTTGTCCTGGTTGGCGGTGGAGCCGATCTTGAGCTTCTTGTCGGCATCGACGTAGAGCCAGGCCCAGCCGGAGCCGAAGCGCGTGGCCGCCGCGTTGGCGAACTCTTCCTTCATCTTGTCGAAGGAGCCAAAGGCTTCGTCAATGGCCTTGGCCAGCTCGCCGGTGGGGGCGCCGCCGCCATCAGGGCCGATGATCTTCCAGAAGAAAGAGTGGTTGGCGTGGCCGCCACCGTTGTTGCGCACGGCGGTGCGGATGTTTTCAGGGATTTCCTTGAGCTTGGCGCACAGCTCGGACGGGCACTCGGGCCCTTCGATGCCGGCTCCGGAGAGGGCGTCGTTGAGCTTGGTCACGTACGTGTTATGGTGCTTGGAGTAGTGGATCTCCATCGTCTGAGCGTCGATGTGAGGCTCGAGCGCGTCGTAGGCGTAATCCAGTTTCGGTAATTCGTAGGCCATGTTGCTTGGTGAGGTTAACAGTTGTTTTAGAAGGATTTGAGCCGCCAATAGACAGGCAAACCCGGGGCGCGTCAACGCCTCCGCGCATTTTTCCTGACAGAAGATTTTGCCGTTAGCTCCGAGGCGGGTGGACTCGGATGGCGGCTAGATTGCATTTGCAAGGCGCAAACATTGCGGCCTAGTGTGCACCTGCAATGAAGGTCTGCCTGCTCACCCGCGAGAAGAATCCCCCCCTGCTCAAGCGCCTGCAACTGCTCGGCCATGGTGTGCGCGCGGAGAGTCCGGAGCGGGTGCAGACCCTTGAACCGAACTCGACCGACCTGGTGTACCTGATCCCCTGGATTGCCTCCGAGGAGGACTCCTGGAGTGAGCAGCGCGTTATCCTGGCCCGCGCCAGCCGCTACTACCTGGTGTACGGCAAGGCCATGGACACCCTCGCGATCATGAACGCCGCCCGCGACGGGGCCTACGACGTGCTCGACGAAAAGGACTCCGACGCACGCTGGAACGAGGCCATCGAGGGCGCGGCCAAGTCCCAGGCGCTCTGGTGGCAGCTCTACGGCGGCCTCGGCCAGAGCCAGCACGAGAAGCTGATGGGCAACTCCAGCGCCATGCGCGCCCTGCGCGAGTCCATTCAGCGCATCGGCCCGACCGACGCCAGCGTGCTCGTCATGGGCGAGTCCGGCACCGGTAAGGAACTTGTCGCCGAATGCCTCCATGACGCCTCCGGCAAGGGCAAGTTCGTTGCGGTCAACTGCGCGGCCATCCCCCCCGACCTGATGGAGAGCGAGCTTTTCGGCGTGCAAAAGGGTGCCTTTACCGGAGCCGGAGCGGACAAGCCCGGTCTGGTCGAGGAGGCCTCCGGGGGCACGATCTTTCTGGACGAGATCGGCGAGATGGACATCTCGCTCCAGCCCAAGCTCCTGCGCTTTCTGGAGACGCGCCAGGCCCGCCGCGTCGGCTCCACCAAGGAGTACCGCTGCAACGTGCGCGTCATCTCCGCCACCAACCGCGACCTGCGGGCCGATGCCGAGGCCGGGCGCTTTCGCCTCGACCTGTACTACCGCATTTCCGAGGTCATCCTCAACACCCCGCCCCTGCGCCACCACTCCGGCGACATCCCCGAGCTGGCCCGCTCGCTGCTCGACGCCGCCGCCATCCGCCTGGGTAAGAACTTCGAGACGATCGAGCCCGAGCTCATCTACCGCTTTCAGCTCTACGACTGGCCCGGCAACGTGCGCGAGCTCAAGCAGGTCATCGACCGGCTGGCCATCCACTACACCGGCCCGGTCATGCGTGCGGCCTGGTGGGAGCCGCCCGAAAAGAGCGACCCGTACACGACCGTCCTGCCCGGCGGCTTCAAGCGTCGCACCAGCCCCCCGCCGTTCCCGGCCTCGGGGAACAGCCGCCCGCCCTTTGTCCCGCAAAACGCCCAGTCCTCCGCCCGTCGGGGGACGAACACGCCCTTCGCCGGTGGCGGCAGCGGTTCGCCCTTTGGCAGCGGCGATACCTCGCAGTACCGGCGTTCGCCCCTGCCCAACAAGCGCGAACGCTTCCAGCTCGCCCGCGAGCTGCTGGAGCAGTCCGACGGCGACCTCGCCTGGACCGCCGCCCAGCTGGGCATCCACCCGACCACCCTCTACCGCTGGCGCAAGTCGGGCAAGGTGTGAAGGCATTGGAGGGAGATGAGGGGAGTGCTCACACGGAGGCACGGGGGCACGGGGGCGTGACGGTGTTGTCGCAATGCCTCGGATAAAATTAGCGCTTTGGGGGACATGTTTGGGCAATGGCTTCAGGTGTCTCTGAATACCTCTGTGCCCCCCGTGCCTCCGTGTGAGTAAAAAAGAAAAGCCCGCCGTTGCGGGCGGGCTCGGAAGCTGGAAAGGTTTTTTGTCCGTCAGAAGGCTTTGAGAGCCCTTGGTGTGCTTCGTGTCTTCTTCGTGTCCTTCGTGACCGTGCCTAATCTCCCTTACAGCTCGTTGCTGGGGATGGCGGTGGGGGAGGGCGTGCCGACGGTCATGGTGGGATCGACCGGGGTGAGCACGACCACGTCCTTGCCGTCCTTGGTGATGACGATCACGCCGTCGGAGCGGGCGGTGACCAGGCCGCCGTCGAGCGCGGCGAGGAGTTCGCCTTCGAGCTGCATGAGCTCGGGCGGGCCGGCCATCTTGGTGGAGAAGCCCATACCAATGATGCCTTTTTCATTGACCGGGACCGACCAGTTGTTGATCGGGCCCTTGCCCACGAAGTTCTCGCCCGTGTAGGTGACACGGATGGGCTCGGGAGTCTCGACTTCGGTGCCGTTGACCTCGGAGACGATGTAGGCCCCGGCGATGGGCTCAGGCGTGTGCGAGCAGGCCGCGAAGGCGAAAAGCGAAAAGACGGAAAGAAGCGCGAGGATGGATTTCATGCCCGCGAGCTAAGGCCCTGCCGGGCGCCTTAGCAAGCCGTTTGTGTTCGGCTGGCCCAAGGGAACGACAGTCACTGTAACTAAACCCGCAAAACCGCATTGCACCCCGGGCCGGATGGGTTACGGTGGCGGTTCTTGAGCGAGGAGAACGACCAGTCCCCGATGGCGCAGGCCCCGGCCGAGCGGCCGAAAATCCGCGTCCTGCCCGACCGCGTGATCAATCAGATCGCGGCCGGGGAGGTGATCGAGCGCCCGGCGGCGGTGGTCAAGGAGCTGCTCGAAAACGCCCTCGACGCCCGCGCCGACCGCATCGAGATCGAGTTCCGCGGCGGGGGCAAGAGCTTCATCCGCGTCGAGGACAACGGCCTCGGCATGACCCCGGAGGACGCGCTCCTGGCGCTGGAGCGCCACGCCACCAGTAAGCTGCGCGAGGCCGCCGACCTGGGCAAAATCCTCAGCATGGGCTTTCGCGGGGAGGCGCTGCCGAGCATCGCCAGCGTCAGCCGCTTCACCCTGCGCAGCCGCGCGCGGGGTTGGGAGCACGGCACGGAGGTCTTCGTCAACGGCGGGCGCCTCATGCACCAGCGTGAGTGCGGGATGGCCCCCGGCACCCGCATCGAGGTGGCCAACCTCTTCAACAGCGTGCCCGCGCGGCGGAAGTTTTTAAAGAGCGACGCCACCGAGTCGGCCCACATCACGCACTTGGTGCGCCTGCACGCGGTGGCGCGGCCCAGCGTGTCCTTTTCGCTGATCGAGAACGGGCGCACGGTTTTTTCCTCCCCCAAATGCCCGGACATGCGCGAGCGCGTGGCCGAGATCTGGGGCCGCCAGCTCGCCGACGACCTGGTGGAGCTCGCCCCCGCCGAGGGCGAGAACGGCATGCGCCTCTCCGGCCTCATCGGCAAGCCCGGCACCGGCCAGGCCACCCGCCGCCAGTTGATAGCCCTGGTCAACGGCCGCCCCGTGGACAGCCGCACGCTCAACTACGCGCTGATCGAGGGCTTCCACTCCTACATCCCCAAGGGCCGCTACCCGCAGGCTTTCCTCTTTCTGGAGATCGACCCGGCGGTCATCGACGTGAACATCCACCCAGCCAAGCGCGAGATCAAGTTCCGCGACGAGGGCCGGGTGCGCCAGTTCGTGCTCCAGGCCGTCATCGCACAGCTCCAGGCGCTCGCCTCGCAGGCCCGCCACCCCGTCCTGCACGGCAACCGGGAGGATTTTGAAAAGGACGTCCTCCCCCGGCGCGAGCCCAAGCCTCATCCGTTGGCGGACGAGCCGACGGGGAAGACCGCTACGTCCGCGCAGGGAAGGGCTTCGGCGACGGGCGATCCCGTCGCCCCGCAGACTCCGCAGGCGGACGCATCAGCGAAGGAAGCGCCGTCTCCCGCGCCCCGGCCGAAGCTCACCCCCGCGATCCAGCCTTCCCCCTATCCGCGCACGCGCCCCGGCCCGGTTTCCGACGATTTTAAGCAAAAATACCTGAGCCCGGACGAGGCCGGAGCCGACCAACCCGCGACGGACCACCCGGAGCCCTCCGCCCGGACGCAGCCCGCGCCGCCGGAAAGCGTGCAGGCCGATCCCGCATCGCCACCCTCAGCTCCCGCGCCGCCGACCCCGGCGTCTCCCGGAGGCAACCGCCCGTCGCCGTCCGCCGGGGCCGACGAACTCCCGGTGGTGAAATGGACCCCGGCCCAGCCGGGAACTTCGTCCCCACCACCAGCGGGGCAGGGGAGTGCAGAGTCGGACGGCCCAGTCTCCGGACCGCCCGCCACAGGCGCGGCGTTCCGCTTTGAGTGGCGTTGCCTGGGGGTGATGAGTGAGGGCTACGGGCTTTTCGAGACCCCGGCGGGGCTGGTCGTGATGGACCGCCGTGCCGCCCACGAGCGGGTCTGGTTCGAGCGCCTGCAGGACCGCTTCGCCGCCCACGAGCAGCCCAGTCAGCGCCTGCTTTTCCCTGCGGGGCTGGAGCTGGAGCCGCTGGCCGCCGCCGCGCTGGAGGAGAACCTGGAGCCGTTGCGCGCGCACGGCTTCGGGATCGAGCCCTTCGGGAAAAACTTTTACCGCCTCGAATCCCACCCCGACTGGCTCCCCGAGGCCGAGGCGGAAACCTTCGTGCGCGACCTCATTGAGCGCCTGCGCGAGGGCTCGCTCGACCTCTCCCGTCCCGCCGTGGCGGACGAGGCGTTGGCCCGCCTGGCCGTGCGCCGGGCCATCCGCCCCGCCGACACCACCGGGAGCGAAGAAATGACCGAGCTGGCCCGCGCCTTGCTACAGTGCCGTCAGCCTCTGAACTGCCCGCGCGGGCGGCCCACCTATTTTGAGCTGTCCAACCGCGAGCTGGCCCGGCGTTTCGGGCGCTAGAGGCACAAACATGTTCTTTTAACCGTTAGTCCAAGCTGTGCGTTTTGCGGCCCGGGCCGGAGAAACGTTGACCTCGCCCGCCGAATGTACGATTTCAGACTGACATCTCTCTTCATCCTAACCGTCTATTCCTATCAGCTATGCCTTCGACTCCCAAAGCCG
>JAUTCS010000131.1 GCA_030673825.1 Verrucomicrobiota bacterium JB024
CGGAATCTCCGGGTGGTTTTTCTTAAAGTACTCAATGACGGTCTTGCGCCATAGAACGGAGGTCTCGAGGACGTTTGCCTTGTCTACGGAGCAAACCTTGCCGTTGGGGCGGGCGAGGGCAGTCTGGGCGGCAACTTCGGCGATGCGCTCTATTTCGCTAACCTTGTACACCATGGTGTCACAGGCCTGCAGTTCGCCGTCGACTTCCTTGGTTTCCTTGGGCTGACCAAAATAGATGCCGCCAGTCAGCTCGCGGATGCAGACGATGTCGATGCCCTCGGGGATGCTGTCCGGGCGCAGCGGGGAAGCGTCCACCAGTTCCTTGAACAGGAGGCCGGGGCGAATGTTCGCGAATAGGTTAAAGGCCTTGCGGATGGGCAGGAGGGCAGCGCGCTCGGGCTGCTCCTTCGGGGGGAGGTTTTCCCACTTGGGGCCGCCGACGGAGCCGAAGAGGATGGCGTCCGCGCCCCGGCAGACCTCCAGCGTGCTCTCGGGCAGGGCGGTGCCGTGGTTGTCGATGGCGATCCCGCCCACGTCGGCGTGGGTAAAGTCCAGGGCGATGCCCTCGGGTTTCGTGGCAGCCTCGAGCACGGCGAGGGTGGCGTCCATCACTTCGGGCCCGATGCCGTCACCGGGGAGTACCGCAAACTTCAATGTCTTCATGGCAAAGCGGGCCAGTAAATAGAAGTGCGCGGCGAATGAAAAGCGTTTTTCAGACAAGGGCGTTCGTATTCACTTGGCCGAGAATTCGGAGTCTTCTTTCTTGTCGGATTCAAAATTCATCCCCGTCAGGGGTTTCAGCTTTCCCAGAACGCGCTTTTTTTGATTGTTGATTCAAGTCGTTCCTCATCTGGCTCTTGGATAATCCCCCTAGAGACTAACCAATGGATGAGTGGCAGACCGAATGCAAAAAGACGAAAAGCGCAGTATCCGAGGGATAGACCAATTGGAATGGCGCAGAGTATCGATAAAAGGTAGTTTGTGTGGGATCTGAGCGCTAAAAAAACAGCAATTCCGCTAGCGCCTGTGCCGATCAGGATCAGCAGGTGAAACAGTGTTGATTTTCTTGCTGGGGGACCGAATAGCCAGAGTTCTGCTGCAATGTAATATGGGAAAGGGAGCGCTTTCATTCCTAAGGACGAGGGCTTTGTATGTTTATATGATAAGGGCTGCAAATATTTTATCGTAAAGCGGTCTCCGGCTTGGAATGAAAAGCTGTTTTTCCTTTCCTCTGGGCGGTGGCGGGGGTTAATTGAGACCCGTATGCAGATACGTTCCTTCGAACTGCCGCCCATCGGGACCAACGCCATCCTTTTTGACGACGGGGAGCACGCGGTGCTCTTCGACGCGCCCGCCACCGCCTGGCAGACCGTCCTGCCCATTCTGGAGGAGGAGGGGCTGACACTTGACGCGCTCATCCTCACGCACGGGCACTGGGACCACATGGTGGACACAGCGAATTTCCACGGGGCGAAAATCCCGGTCTGGGCCCACGAGGCCGACCGCGAGTGGATCGAGAACCCGATGCGCCAGATCGCCTTCCTGCCGCCCGGCTACGAGATCCCGCCCTCGCAGGTGGACCGCTTCCTCGCCGCCGGGGAAAAGGTAACCATCCTCGGGCAGGAGGCGGAAATCCGTCACGTGCCCGGCCATTCTCCCGGCAACATCGCGATCTATTTTCCGCAGGAAAAGTGCTGCGTGGTGGGAGATGCGATTTTCGCGGGCAGCGTGGGCCGCCCGGACCTGCCCGGCGGCGACTGGCCGACGCTCGAGAAGTCGATCAAGACGCAGCTCTTCACCCTGCCCGACGAGACGATCCTCTATCCCGGCCACGGCCCCATCACCAGCGTCGGTCAGGAGAAGAAGACCAACCCGTACGTGCACGGGTAGGGGGAGTGCGCCTCGTTATTAACCGCAGAGTCGCAAAGGCGCAGAGTTCTTTTGAGTGACAATCTCTTTGTGCGCTTCGTGTCTTCTTCGTGTGCTTCGTGGCCCCCACTATTTAACTAAGAGGTCCGCTAGCTTATCCCTCGCGCTGCGGCTGGCGCAGGTGGGCGAGGATGGCTAGCGGCAGGATCAGGAGCGCGGCGCCCGCCGCGTAGGTGATGCCTGAGCCGAGCGCGAAGTACAGCAGTGCGGCGAGGATCGGGCCGATGGCGCGGGCGAGGGCTCCGGCGCTGCGGAACAGCCCCAGGTATCGGCCCTGCTCGGCGCTGTCGGCGTGGAGCGAGACCAGCGCCACCAGGCAGGGGAAGACCAGCCCCGAGCCGATCGACATGAACCCGAGCGCCACGAAGAGCGAACTCTGGCGCACGACCGCCGCCAGCAGCACGAACGACACGAGCATGAAGACGATCCCGGCCAGGGTGAGGCGTTTTTCGCCCATGCGCGGGGCCATCCGGCGCACGAACCCGCCCTGCACGAGGATCAGCATGAACCCGATGAACAGGAACATCATGCCGATGTCCTTGGCCGTGTAGCCGAAGTGCTGGGTCACGTAAAAGGCCAGCATGAACTCCATCCCGCTGAAGGACAGGGTGTACCAGAAGTTGGTGTTGCAGGCGCGGCGGATGTCCGCCACCGGGATACGGAAGAGCGCCAGCAGGCGGTTGTCGGCGTGGGCGCGGTTTTGCCGGGCGGTTTCGCGGTCGGCGTCGCTGAGGGTTTCCCTAAAGCCCCACTGGATGCAGACGAGGTTGACCACGGCCAGGACCATGGCGATGGCGGCGGGCACGGAGAAGGGGTTGACCCCGAAGTCGGCCCAGCCGGGGTGCGCGGTGAGGGGGTTCCACTGGGCGCTGATGCCCCCGATGGCGGGCCCGAGCAGGAAACCCAGGGCGAAGGCCACCCCGACGATGGCCATCCCGCGCGAGCGGTTCTCGCGCCCGGTCACGTCGGAGACGGCGGCGGTGGCCACGGCGATGTTGCCGCTCATGATGCCAGCCAGCACGCGCGTGGCCAGGAGCATCCACAGCTGCCCGGAAAAGACCCAGCCGAGGTAGCTCAGGGCGGTGGCGGCCTGGGTGATCAGGAGCACCTTGCGGCGGCCGATGCGGTCCGAGAGCCGCCCCCAGACCGGCGAAAAGGCGAACTGGAGGATCGAGTAGAGCGAGCCGAGGATGCCGCCGAAGAGCACCGTCACGAGGAAGCGCTTGTCCGGGTTGGCGAAGGTTTCCCCCAGCCAGCCCCCGCCTCCGGTCCCGAGGTAGTGGTCCAGCATCGCCGGATACAGCGGAAAGATGATGGAGAAACCCATCAGGTCGATGAACAGGACGAGGAAGACCACGCCGAGGGCGCGCCGGTTATGCGGGGATTGCGGCATGGGCCTAATGTTAGCTGCCGAGCGCTTCTTGCAAGGCCGTGAGCGAATTTGCCGGGACAAATTTGCGCGTGCGCTCCGGATCGTACTGGGCGACGGCCTTGACCAGGCTGGAGGAGGTGTAGAAGTGCTCCCGCTTGGGCATGAGGAAAATGGTCTCGATCTCCGGGGCCAGGTCGCGGTTCATCTGGGCGAGCTGGAACTCGAACTCGAAGTCCGAGATGGCCCGCAGCCCGCGCACGATGATCTGCGCCCCCATCTTGCGGGCGAAGTCCACCGTTAGCCCGCTGAGAATGGCGGACTTGGCGTTAGGCACGTTGACGAGGTTTTCCTCGATCAGGCGGGCGCGCTCCTCCACTGAGAGCAGGGGGCGCTTCTCCAGGTTGGGGGCGGCAGCCATGATGACTTCGTCAAAAAGCTCGCAGGCGCGCCGCAGCACGTCGAGGTGACCGTTGGTGACCGGGTCGAAAGTTCCAGCGTAGAGCGCTCGTCGCATGGGCCTAAGCTGGTAACCCCGCCGCCCGCCTCTTGGCAAGCTTTCCTTGGGACGGATGCACGCCGGGCGCGGAAAATCGCGGGCGTGTTGGGAGGCTGGGCCCCGGTGAAAAGTTCTCGCCAAGGGCGAGGCGAGACTGGAAACTGTCCGACGCTGATGAATCTGCCCAATCTGCTGACCCTGTCCCGGATCGCGTTTTTGTTCGTGATCGTGGCCCTGCTCTACGCTCCCTTCCGCGGAGCCGGGGCGCTGGCCTTTCTCCTTTTTATCGTGGCCGCGGTGACGGACTGGGCCGACGGCTACATGGCCCGCAAGACCGGCCAGATCTCGAACTTCGGCAAGCTGATGGACGCCCTGGCGGACAAGGTTCTGATGGTCGGAATCTTCGTTACCCTGCTGGCGCTGGACGGGTTCCTGCCGTGGTGGTGTATTTTTTTGGTCCTGCTCATCATCATGCGGGAGTTTCTCATCACCGGGTTGCGGCTCGTGGCCGCTTCGCAGGGCAAGGTTCTCGCCGCGGAAAAGGGCGGCAAGATCAAGACCGTCGTGCAGATCGTGGCGGCCTCGGTGCTGCTGGGGGCGCGCTCGCTGGCGATCGACTTTGGAGTGCCCGTGGCCGTCTATGACTTTTTCTACTGGGTCGGGATGATCGCCTTTGTGCTGGCGGCCATCCTCACCGTACAGTCCGGCAGCGTGTACATGATCAAATACTGGTCGCTCTTCCAGGGCGACAGTTCCACCGGGAAGCGCGCATGAGCCCGACCGGCTGGAAGGACTACTTTCCCTGGACCCGTGTGCTGCCCACGCCCTTTGTGGTGAACGTGGCGACGCTGGGGCCCCTGGGCACGCGCTTCAAGGCCCCGGGCACAGTCGGCTCGGCGGCGGGCATCATCTGGTACACGATGCTCTTTCACCACGCCTCGCCGCTGGCGTACCTGCTCCTGCTCCTGCTGACTCTCTACGCGGGCACGGGGATCTGCGGGGAGGCCGAGAAGCGCCTCTACAAGCGCGACCCGGGCGAAGTCATCCTGGACGAGTTTGTGGTCATGCCGGTATGCTTTCTCGGGCTCCAGGGCGTGATCTCCAGCCTCGGGGGCTGGGCCTGGGTGCTGATGCTGGCCGGGTTCGCGCTGTTCCGGCTCTTCGACATCACGAAGCCCTTCGGCATCTCGAAGCTCCAGGATCTGCCCGATGGCTACGGCGTCATGGCGGACGACCTCGCCGCTGCGTTGGTGACGTGCGTGCTCCTGCACATCGGTGTGGCCTTGCTGGCGGTGTAAAATAACCCTTTTCCCGCGAAGGCACGCGAAGTCGCACGAAGAGATTCCGCCCCTCACGTCGCGGGCGGACACGAAAACGGCATCAGGTCGACGGTTGTATTGAACAGAAAGGGCGACAAGCATGACGTCCGCTCCTCGTGCTTCGCGCAACTTCGCGTGCCTTCGCGGGCGATCTTTTAGGCCGATAGATATTTCGGGAAAGGACTTACAGCTTGTCCACGCGCACGCGGAAAAAGCGCAGGGTCGTGCTGGAGGCGTCGTAGGTGCCCGGAGTGATGGGAGTCCAGGAAACCATGTCGGCAGAGCCTTCGAGAACAACGTCGTAGTTGCCGGTGCTGCTGGTGGGGATGACCACGGCGTTACTCGGGGTGGTGGTGGTGGCTTCTTTTTCGTAGAGGTAGGCGTCGTCTTCCTTGAGGGTAACGATGTCCTTGGTTCCAGAGGTCAGGACGATGGTGTGCCCCTCGGCAATGTAAATAGGCAGCACCGCCACGGTGCCGGTGGCGGTAGCGGTCGGCACGTTTACGGACAGCCCGTCGATGGTCATGGCTACCGCCCCGTCATCGGACATGAGGCTGACGATTTCGGCCACCTTGCCGGGGGGGACCTGATAGGAGCTGCCGGATTTGAGGGTGATGACTTCGGCGCTTAACACGTTGGCGGTAAGAAAGGCGAGCGGGATCAGAGCGAAACGGAGGAGAGTTTTCATAGGAATACCGGATTAAAGGGTTGCCGTTGTAATTAAACCACCGGCGGCATGGAGTCAAACCCCGTAGCCGCAAGGATTTGTCAATACGGTGTTAAAATGCGGCCCGGCCCGCCCACTCAGGGTGGCCGGATACCGATTTCTTCCTGATTAAGAGCCCCGGTCGGGCTGATTATTCCATCTCAATCACGCAGAATGCCGTCAGCATGGAGGGCCTGGACGAGGTCGATGGCCGAGGCGGAACGATTCAGGATGTACAGGTGCACGCCGGGAGCACCGACCTCCAGCAGTTGCTTGATCTGGGTGTGAGCCCACTCCACGCCCGCCTGGCGTTCGGCGTCCTCGTCGCCCTGAACGGCTTCGAGCTTGCGGACGAGCGCACCGGGGAGCTTGGCTTGGCAGAAGCCGCAGAATTTCGTCACCTGATCGAGCGAGAGAGCCGGGAGGATGCCGGGGATGATGGGCTTGTCGATGCCCCGGGCGCGGCACTTCTCCACGAAGGCGAAGTAGTCGGCGTTGTCGAAAAAGAGCTGCGTGGTGATGAAGTCCGCCCCTTGGGCGACCTTGTGCTGAAGGTGGTCGAGATCGTCCTCCAGGCTGGGGGACTCGGGGTGCTTTTCCGGGTAACCGGCCACGCCGAGACAGAAGTGCGGGAAGCGCTCGCGGATGAAGGCGACCAACTCGGAGGCGTGGGCGAGGCCGTCGGGGTGGACCTGGAAGTCGCTCTGGCCCTTGGGCGGATCGCCGCGCAGGGTCATGATGTTCCGGAAGCCCGCCTGCTGAAAGCGCTCCAGGATGCCTGCCAGCTCGTCGCGGGTGTGGCCGACGCAGGTCAGGTGCGGCATGACCTCAAAGTGGAACAGGTCGCGCATGAGCTCGCCGTACTCCAGGGTGCGCTCGCGCGTCGAGCCCCCGGCCCCGTAGGTGATCGAGACGAAGTCCGGCCCGTAGGCTGAAAGGGCCTTGGCTGTGCGCAGCATCTGGCGGGCCCCCTCCTCGGTCTTGGGGGGGTAGAATTCGACGGAGAGGACGGGCTCACCTGCAGTGAGCATGTCGGAAATGGCGCGACCGGGCTTGTTCATAGACGCATCAACGTATCTTGATGTTTTGATGTGTAAAGAGAGAAATGGGGAATGTTTTCAGCTTTGCCGTCGCCAACGTGAGGGCAAGCGCATAAGCCGGAGTGCGTAAAATGAGAAAGTGCACATCGGTATGAGCGGGGACGGTAATCTTCTTAAAAATCTGCCCACCGCCCTCCCGGACGAGGTGACGGACGTGCTCCTGCGCGGAGCAGGCGGCTTCCGACTGGAGCGGATCGTCTCGCACGGGCAGGCCTCGCCGCCGGGGTTTTGGTACGATCAGGACGAGCACGAGTGGGTGCTGCTGCTGGAGGGCGTTGCTGGGCTGCGCTTTGAGGACGAGCCCGCCGCCCGCGAGCTTCACCCCGGCGACCACGTGCTCATTTCCGCCCTCCGGCGTCACCGCGTGGAGTGGACCCGCCCGGACGCCTCGACGGTGTGGCTGGCGCTGTTCTGGGAAGCGTGAGCTAGAGCACTTCTCGGACTGCGGAGCAGACTGCAACATTCGCACAAAAAGAGCGCCAGCTTGGGGCTGGCGCTCGGGGAAAGGGAGAAAAACGGGTGGAGAGGAGGACGTTTATTCCTCGGAGTCGTCGTCCTTGTCCTTGGATTTGTTTTTGTCCTTCGACTTGTCTTTGGACTTATCCTTATCTTTGCCCTTGTCGTCGGACTTCTCGGCCTTTTTATCGGGCTTCCCGCCTTTTTGGCCGGTGGCCTGGGTGAGCTGTTTGCGCAGTTCGACCATAGCCTGTTGGTGCACCTTCATTTCGTCGAGAATGGCGCGGATCTGCACGGCCTTGTCCCCGCCGTAGGTGGCTTCGAGTTCTTCGTCGGAGGCGGCCTGGAGTTCGTTCATGGACATGTGGGCTTTGCCCTTGTCCGGCTTGGCATTATCGTTGGCGGCCTGGGCGTAGCCGAGGGGCAGCAGGAGGGTCAGTCCGAGGAGAAGGCTCTTGATGTATGGAGTCGTCATACGGGTTATTGGGTTGAGGCTATAATCAACTCCGGAAACGTCAAAATGTCGATCCAGATCGCATAAATACTGAGTTTTTCCCGACAAAGTGACTTGCCAAGATTGGGCGCTTGGTATGAATTACCCCCATGAGCGTCGAAGCCTACGTTCCCGTCCTTATCCAGATTGTCTTTGCCGTCGTGTTGGCGGCCGGGATCATTGTCGCGAGCCATATCTTCGGCCAGCGCTCCCGTGGCAACTACATCAAGGACAAGGCTTACGAATGCGGCCTGCCGTCCATGGGCAAGAAGCACCCGCGCTTCGGGGTAAAATTCTACGTCGTGGCGATGCTCTTCATCCTTTTCGATATCGAGGTCGTCTTCCTCGTGCCGTGGGTACTTGTGTACCGCGAGTTCATCGTCGCGCAGCTGCCGATTCTGCTGCCGGTGTTGTTCTTCCTGGTCATCCTCACGGTGGGCGTTGTTTACGAGCTGAAAAAAGGCGGTCTCAAGTGGGAGAGTTAGGTTAAGGCTGGCGGATGGCAGATACCCCGGGAAGCAGATACGATTTTCGCCCAAGAGGGCAGGGAAAGGTCCGGTACGGATCTGAACCCTGTGCCGCCCGGATATCCACGGTTTTCCCTTTCTCTGCTGCGACCCTTTCCGCTCTCACCGTCAGCCTCTGATCTCTCTCCATGCGTCTTGACCGCTACATCGCCAAAAACCGGATTATCGACCTCGTCAGCCGCGACCTTGAAGGCGCGCTGAAGGAACTGCTGGAGGTTTGCGACCTGCGCGGGGAGAAACTCGACCGGGTAGAGCTGCTGGAGGAGCTGCTCGAGCGGGAGAAGACGATGACGACGTACCTGGGCAGCGGGATCGCCCTGCCGCACGTGCGCATCCCGATGAAGCGCCCGTACATGTTCGCCATCGGGCGGTGCCCGGACGGACTGGAGTTCGACGGGCACGGCGAGTACAAGGAGCTGCGTCTGATCTTCCTTCTGCTGGCCTCCGAGAGCGAGAAATCCTACCTCAACGTGCTGGCCTCGCTGGCGCGAACCTTTCAGGAGCCCACGCTGGTGGACCGGCTCATCGCCTCGCCCGGTGTCGAGGCCCTGCGTAAGAACGTGGCCGCCGCCTTTGGCGCGCCGCGCGACCAGAAGCGCACCAAGGACAACAAGTTCAACCGCCTCATCCTGCGCGAAGCCGTGAAGATCGCCACTGGGGCCAAGTGCTCCGCCGTCATGGTCTTTGGGGACACCTTTGCCGGGGGCGTGGACGCCGCCGACGATTTCGGAGACTTCAAGACGCTGCTTGTCACGCAGTCGGCCTCGGAGATGACGCAGGCCAAGCGCGCCTTCAACGCCATCATCCCGGTCCGCTCCTTCGGGTACAACCGGCTGTCCCAGCTGCGCAGCGCTATGCTCATCGGCCTCACGCGCGGCTTGATCAAAAGCAACGAGCGCCTCTGCTGCGTGGGCGGCATCCCCCAGAGCAACCAGTTCGACACACTGGTGGTGGTGGATGTGGAGCGGGAGTTCCAGTCGGTCTTCACCCGCCAGAGCGACATGCTCCCGGCCTCAGTCAAGCCTGAGGTGCTGGAGCGCGTGCTGGGCATCGCCACGGAGCTCTCCGTCGAGGGCCGCGAGGGCAAGCCTATCGGCACGCTCTTTGTGCTGGGCGAGGCCGAGAAGCTCAAGCCCTACACCAAGCAGCTCGTGCTCAATCCGTTCCAGGGCTACGAGCGCGAGGAGCGCAACATCCTCAACCCCTTCATGGACGAGACGGTGAAGGAATTCTCCTTTATCGATGGGGCCTTCCTCATCAACGGGGACGGCGTGCTGGAGGCGGCCGGGAGCATGATCCATGCGCCGGACTTCCCTCGCGAGCTGCCCAGCGGCCTGGGGACGCGCCACGCCGCTGCCAACGCCATTTCCGTGGCCGCCGACTGCATCGCGCTGGTGGTCTCGGCCAGCAGCGGCCAGGTCACGCTCTTCCGGCGCGGTCAGATGTTGCCGCTGATCGTGCGTTCTCATAACAACAGCTTGTAAGGGGCTGTCTGAGGACGCCTGGAGAGGGGGAGTATTCAAGGGCTAACGCCCGCATTCTTTTTCATGATTTGTCATGGCGAATGGATACGATTTGTCTTGTGCCTGAACGACTTCGGCGTTTAGTTTGTGCTCAGCGCATGAGATGCGATTATCCTATATCGGAGCCCGGGTTTTTGCTTGTCCCGCAGTCTTCGATCGACACTCATTCCAACCCCCTTGTGAACGATGCGTTACCCCCTCGTCCTTCGTTTATTGTGCCTGTGTGCAATGACTGTTGGCGGCCTTGAGGCTGCCGACACCGCGGGTTCATCGCCCGCGTCCGATACATCGACTACCGCCTCCGCGGCCAGCAGCTCGGCCGCGACCACTGAAACTAACTCTCCCGATGCGGACACGTCCGCGGACTTTTGGGATAACATGGCCACGCGCGAGTACCTCTTCGGCGATGTCTGGGGAGCGCGACCAGCCATGGAGAACATGGGGCTGGACCTGAGCGTCTCCTTTGCCATGAACATCGCGGGTAACCCGGTTGGCGGTGTCAGCCAGGGCGTGACCCAGCTCAACAGCACCGGGATCAACTTTGGTGCGGACATGGACAAGCTGGTCGGGCTGGAAGGGCTCACCTTCTTCGCCAGTATGTCGATCCGTGGTGGTACCAGCCTGAGCCTGACCCGCATCGATAACGTGATCAACGTCCAGCAGCTCTACGGCAACGAGACCTACCGCCTGGTCAATCTCTACCTGGAGCAGGTGCTTATGGACGGTAATTTCGCTATCAAGGCCGGTCGCATCGCGCAGTTTGACGACTTCTCGCACTCGGACGCCTTCGCCTACTATATGAACAACGCCTTCGACGGGCAGCCGGTCGGCTTCTTCTTCATGGGACCGTTCACCGCGTACCCGGTGACGACCTGGGGCGCACTGGTGCGCGGGGGCTTTCTGACCGACGACACCGGGGGCTTTTACGGGATGCTCGGTGCTTATGGGGCGGATAACAGCCTGAGCGATTGGGATAACCACGGGACAGATTTTAGCTTCAACTTCAACATGGGCGCGAACATCATGGGCGAGATCGGCTATAAGCACAACTGGTCCGCTCAGGCCGAGGGCTTGCCCGGGAAGTATGCTCTGGGTGGCTGGACCTTTACCGGACCGATGCCCACGCACACCGGCGGCACCGCTCAGAACACGTCCGGCCTCTTCTATCTGGTCGAGCAGGCCCTCTACCGCGAGGGGCTGCCCGAGCTGGAGCCGAATTCCGAGCGCATGCAGGCCCAGCAGGTCTGGGGGCAGGACGAGGGTTTCCTCGAAGAAATTCAGGGGCTGTATTTCTGGAGTACGGGGCAGCTCAACCTCGATAACGATGTCGCCCAGGCGGATTTCTTTGTCAGCGCGGGCCTGTACTATCGCGGGCTGCTGCCCGGTCGCGATCAGGACATTCTGTCCTTCGGCGCCGCCTGGCTGAATTTCAGCGACAACTTCGGGAGTTCACAGGTCGTCGCCGGCCTGCCACGCCAGGACTACGAACTGGAACTGGAACTGAGCTACCGCTACCAGGTGACCCAGTATTTCTACCTACAGCCGAATATCCAGGGCGTGATCAACCCCGGCGCCGCCCACAAGATCGACGACGCCTTCGTTATCGGTCTCCAGCTCCAGGTGGACTTCTAGGACGGGTTCGAGGGTGTTTCGCCCCTGTTTCTCGACCGCTTTCTGTTGGCCTTGCCTGAGGGTCCTGCCGCCCCGAACGGAGCCGGGTGAGATACCGGTGCATTTTCTCCTTGCATTGGGGGTGGCAGGGGGTATGTTGGCACGCTTTTCAACACCCAGTAGCCATGCCCAGAGACGTCGTAATCATCGAATGCACGGAAGCCCGCAAGGAAGGCAAGCAAGCCTCCCGCTACATGACCACGCGCAACAAGAAGCTTTCCCAAGAGAAGGTTGAACTGAAGAAGTACAACCCGCACCTGCGCCGCCACACGGTGCACAAGGAAATCCGTAGCGCGGCCCACTAAATCCGGGTCTCATTCCGTTCCTATTTTTCAGCCGGTGCCTTTCGGGCACCGGTTTTTTTCGTGCCGGGGAAATATTGCGGTGTCTCCAGCACCGACGAAGTGACACCCCGTTGTCATCCTGAGCAAATCCGCTTGCGGATGCGTCGAAGGATCCCCTCGCGCGGCCTGCTGAACAACACTGTAATAAATTCTGTACCGAGAGATCCTTCGACTCGCGATGTTCGCTCAGGATGACAATGATGAGGGCGCAAGTTTTCCCCATCCTCCACCATCAGGTCCCTCCATTTAAGAAACGCGCTGGGACTCTGGCGCCTTGTTTCGAGACTGCGCACGACTCCCCTTGGCCCGCTGACGACTTGTGACAGCGGGTTTTGATTCTTCCGGCGGCTCCGGGCTAGTTGCCCGCTTGCGTCTGGCGGCCTGCGCGCCAGTTGTCACGGTGATTGCGGATCCAGTCCAGAAGCGCCCGTTCGAACCCGATGTCATGGCCCGCCTTTTCGGATTCCAGCCATTTGTGCTTCAGGATTTCCTCACGCTCCGCCAGAAACTCCTGATACAGACTGGAGCGCTGGACAAAATCCTTACCGTTGGAGGTGGATCTGCGTGCGGGGCTTTTCATGGCGGGCCGGTTTGACCTGGGTGCGACGGTATATCGCGCTGTTGGCATTTAGGTGCGGTTAAATATTGAGCAATCTCTGGCGTTTGTAAAGCCGCATTGAAAACGCTTTCGCTTCACAAGGGAGCCCATACTGTATCACCCGCCCGGTCATTTTTCTACAGGCCGAGTTTTTGCAGGAGATTTTTCGCCATCGTCTGGAAGGCCTGACCGGCGGCACTGTCGGGGTGGCCGATGACGGAGGGTATGCCCCGGTCGCTGCCCTGGCCGATGGCCGGATCGAGCGGAACCTGCCCGAGCAGCTCGGTCTCCAGGTCGCGGGCGGCGCTGGCGCCTCCGCCCTGGCCGAAGACGAAATTCTTCGTCCCGTCCGGGTTTTCCAGGTAGCTCATGTTCTCGGCCAGGCCGAGGAGGGGGACGTTGACCTTGCCGAACATCATGGCGCCGCGACGGGTGACGTTGACGGCCACGCTCTGCGGGGTGGTGACGATGACGGCCCCGTCCAGCGGGAGCGTCTGCACGAGCGAGAGCTGCGCGTCGCCGGTGCCGGGGGGCAGGTCCACCACGAGGATGTCGAGCTCGCCCCAGTCCACGTTGGCGGCGAACTGCTGGATGGTCTTCATGATCATCGGGCCGCGCCAGACCACGGGGGTGGTGTCGTCGAGCAGGAAGCCCATTGACATGACCCGGATGCCGAAGTTCTCCAGCGGTGTGAGCATGTTGTCGCGGACCTCGGGGCGGGCGCTGATGCCCATCATGAGCGGTACGGAGGGCCCGTAAATGTCGCAGTCCATCAGGCCGACCTGACGCGGCCGGCCTTGCTCGGAGAGGAGCTTGTCAAAGGCGCAGGCGAGGTTGACGGCGAAGGTGCTTTTACCCACGCCGCCCTTGCCGGAGGCCACGGCGATGATCTTTTTTACGCCGGGGAGGCGTTGTTGCTCGGGGCCCTGCACGTCGCGCTTCTGGGCTTGGCCGTGGGTCTTGGGGACCGTCACGGAGACATGGACGTCCGCCGCCTCGATGCCGGGAAGCTGGGAAAGGGCCTGCTCGACGTCCTGCTTGAGCAGGCGCGGGATGCGCTCGTCGGCGGTGCTCAGGGCCAGGGCGACCACGGCGCGGTTGCCCTCGATGGTGGCCCCGGAAACGAGGCCAAAGGAGACGATGTCCCGGCTGAACCCGGGGTATTTGACCTGCTTGAGTGCGGAAAGTAGCGTGTCGTCAATCATGGATGGAAAACCCCTACCCATGTGGAAAAAGGCCACTTTGGCAAGGGTCAGTGAGAGTCGGGGGGGCAGAATTTATTTTTTCTTCCCGATTTTCGTTTCAACGCAGGGGCGAAGTTGTTTGTCTCTAGGGAATATGACAGTTGCCACCCGTTTTTTCCGGTATCTCTCCCTGTCCGCGCTCTTTTTCGCAGCTCCTTTCGCCGTGCACGCCCAGCCCGTGCTGCAAGGCGGGGAAATTCGCGCCACCTATGATGCAGGGACCAAACCGATCTCGGTCGTGAGCTCCAACGCCGATCTGGCCGGGCTGCTTGAGGTCGCCTTTTCCACGCACGGCGGGTTCCGTGTGGTCCGCGCCGGCGAGGGCACTTTCACCTTTACCATCGACCCGGCGGGCACGAACGCCGTTACGCTGAAAATCCAGTCCGGTCGCCCGCTCGTGACCCAGCTCCAGGAAACCGTCCGCGGCAACAGCCTGCAGGACGCCGCCCTGCGCGCCGCCGACCTGGCTGTGCTGCGCACCACCGGCAAGCCCGGCTACTTCGCGGGTAAGCTGGCCTTCGCCACCGAGGACGGCAAGCGCCAGGAAATCTACACCAGCGACCTGTTTTTCCGTAACGTCAAGCGCCTCACCCAGGACGGCTCGTATTCGCAGCACCCGCGCTGGTCCCCCGACGGACGCAAGATTCTCTACACCGGCTACTACCGCACGGGCTTTCCCGACATTTTCATGATCGACCTGGACACAGGCCGCCGCGTCACCGTGGCCGGGTACAAGGGCACGAACACCGGGGCGGTCTTCAGCCCCTCCGGGCAGGCCATCGCCATGGTGCTTTCCTCCACCGGCTCGCCGGAGGTGTACGTTTCCGGCCCCGAGGGGCAGCGCCCGCAGCTCGTTACGCAGGGCACTTCGCGCAGCGTCGAGAGCGACCCGGACTGGTCGCCCGACGGCAGCAAGCTCGTGCTGACCAGTGACCAGCTCGGCGGGCCGCAGCTGTTCGTTGTCTCGGCGCGCGGAGGCCGTCCCTCCCGCCTGCCGACGAACATCAGCGGCTACTGCACCGAACCGGCCTGGAACCCCTTGGCCAACAACATCGCCTTTACCGCCTCGACCCGCGGCGGCTACCAGGTCGCCCTCTACGACCTGGCCTCGCGCAAGAGCCAGTTCGTCACCAGTGGCGGGGGCAGCTACAGCCAGCCGCGTTGGCTCAACGACGGACGGCACCTCGTGGCCACGCTCAGCACCCGCGGCCAGCAGACCCTCTGGATCATCGACACCGAAACCGGCAAAAAGACCAAGCTGCCCTCCGGCCGCCTGACCAACATCTCCCAGCCGGACTTCGTGTACCCGCAGTAAGCCGGGGGCCTTGCGGCTCAACGTCCCAAGCCCAGCGGTAAACGCAGAGCCAGCTATCAAAGTGGAAGTCCCCTGTTTCTTGGAAGAGAGCGGGGCATTGTCACCGAATGTGATAAACTGAAAGGGTGAGCGACTTTAAGCGCTATACCCCTGATCCGGACTTTCTGGAACCACCGCCGGTGCGGCTGCTGAACTTTGGGATGGTGGCCGTGGTTTTCGTGATCATTGGATTGATCATACCCACGGTCAGTGACGACTGGGGGCGGAGCGCGACCCTCGCGCGTGGTCGGCTTGCGCTGATCGGGTGTGCCTGTGGGGTGGCGGTCGTGGCCCGCCTGTGGCAGCGGCGTTCGCTGTTGCGGGTGGCCTGGTTTTTCCTTCTGAGCTCGCCGCTGTTTCCGGGCCTGATGTATGGCTGGCTGCGTCACCTGTCTCGCCAGGAATGGTTCTGGCTGACGAAAATCTTTTTCTGGGTGGACGGATGAAGGAGGATGATGGCATGTCCCGTGAAAAGTCACCGTTATCGGGAAGGTCGTCTCGGCCTCGAAGGCGCTGGGTGTCCGGGGTGAGCGTCTTGCTGATCGGGCTGGCCATGATACTGCTTTACCCGACGATCTATGTGCTGCCCAACCCGATCGGAGCGTCAGCCAGAGGAGTTTATGATCCAGATCTGAGTCAGGCGGAGGTGCGTTTCAACCACGCGCTGGAGGATGGTACTTTCTTCCTATGCGTCTGCGCGGGCCTGCTGGCTGTGGTGGCGATGGTGTTCCGTCGGCATTCCACTCTGCGCCTGGCCTGGGGTGTTCTGCTGGCCGCGTTGCTCCTCGGGGGCTATGCGAACTGGCGTCTGCTTTGATGCCGTTTCCGGCTGCGCCCTGCCTTACTGCGGTCCCATGTCGGCGCGGTTGAAGGTGCGGGTCCACTGCTGGTCGCCGTCGGCGTTGAAGACGGTGACGGTGAGCTGGCGGGCGTCTTCGCCGCCGTGGAAGCGCAGGGTGGCGAACTGGCGGTCGAAGACCGTGGTGCCGGGGACGCGGAAGTAGTTGAGCTCGCCGGTGTCCTGGGCCGGGCGGCCTGTGAGGGGGCCGACGGTGACTTCGTACACGTCCGAGGCGCTGGCGCGGACCATCTTGGTCAGCTCGCCGAACTCCTTGCCCCCGCTGACAAAGAACAGCCCGCCGGTTTCCGACCAGGTGATCTGCTGCAGGAGCTTGTCGCGTTCGATCTTGGCGGCGCTGTAGTGCTCGGGGTTCTCAACCGGGTTGAGGAAGGGGGAGCCCATCACGATGACCTTGAAGGTCGCGGTGCTCTTGCGCAGGGACTGGAGGAGCCAGTTGACCTGGGCCTCGCCGAGGATCTGCTTGCGCTCGTCGGAGAGCGCGGTCAGGTCGCGGAACGAGCGGTCGTCGAGGATGAAGAACTCGGCGTCGCCCCAGCGGGCGGAGCAGGCCAGCCCGAGGTCTTCGGTCAGGCCGTAGTCCGGGTTGGGCCAGTAGAGGCGAAAGGCTTCCTGCGCCTGCTTGCGTCCGAGGAAGGTGCGGTCCGCCGCGGGAGGTCCAAAGTCGTGGCTGCTCCAGGTGGCGATGCTCGGCACAGAGGCCATGAGCGGTTGGAGTTCGGGCTGGGCGCGGTTGTGGCGGTAGCGCTCCAGCATGCCCGAGCGCGAGCCCCAGTCGGCCTCGCGCAGGTAAATGTTGTTGCCCAGCCAGATCATGAAGGCCGGGTTCTTGGCCATGATCGCAAGCAGGATGTGGTAGCTTTCGCCGGGGATGCGGTTGGGCGGGTCGAAGAGGCGGTCGTTGACGTAGTTGCCGCCGCCGAGCGCGACGGTGAAGTCCGGCGGCGGGGTGCGGTCTTTGTAGTTCGGGGGCGTGCTGAAGGTGGTGGCGTAATTGAGGGGAACTTGCTTGCCGTCGAGCAGCAGCTCGTACGCGTACGTGGTGCCGGGCATGAGCCCCCCGGCCACGAGCGTGGCGGTGTAGGCGCTCTCCTGCTGGGTGAGGGCGCTCGGGGTGGTGGCGCGCTGGTCGGGTTGCCCTTCGGGCCAATAGGCGAACTGCACAAGCGCGGCGTTGGTCGTCTGGACCCACAGGGCTGCTTCGCGCATTTCCGCGTAGCCGACCATCGGCCCGGCCTGGACCTGGACCTCCGCGCCGGGCGCCCGCAGGGGCAGGAGAAGTGTCAGGAGGGCGAAAAGGGCTGGGAGGCGTTGAAGGGGCATACAGAAAACGTTTGTAGCCAAAAAGATTATCCAGTGCGGCGCTGGGTCAAGGTTATTGCTCGCTTTCCCGGTTAGCCGGGGGCTTTGGCCGTGCCGTCAGGCCTGTCGCACACAGTCGGTGGGGCGGGGCCGAGACAGTCCCGCAAACGGTGAAACGCCGATGCGGATGAGTCGATGCGGCAATTGTCATTTTTTTGTGAATACCGGTTGCCATCGGGCAATCGTGCTGTGATGGGATATCACGTCAGCGGCCTGAGTCCGCAGATTTTCTGCCCGGGCTCAATCCGGCATGGAAAATGCCGATAATAAGAGCGTTGACGGATTAAATCCAATCGACCTTTCCATACAGAGCAACTTGTGATAGATATAAGCTATGGGTGAATCTCTCGTATGTGACATCTGCGGCAAGCTCGCCACCGTGCACCTGACCCAGATCATCAATAACCAGATCCAGAAAGTGGACCTGTGCGAAGAGTGCGCCCAGCAAAAAGGCGTGACGGACCCGGAGGGCTTCTCCCTGGCCGATTTCATGGCCAAGAACATCCAGTCCACCGTCGGCCCCGAGGCCGTACAGGGCCCGGCTCTGGTGTGCCCCTCGTGCGGGTGCACGCCGCGCGACTTCAAGCGCAATGGCCGTCTCGGTTGCCCGGATTGCTACGAAGCCTTTGAGACGCTCATTACGCCCATGCTCAAGAGCATGCATAGGGGCGATCACCACACCGGCAAGATCCCCCACGAAATGCTCCACCGCGTCGGCCTGCGCAAGGCCATCAACCGCCTCAAGGACCAGCTCGCGAATGCCGTCGAGCAGGAAAAATACGAGGACGCGGCCCGTTTCCGTGACGAGCTCGACCAGCTCAAATCCCAGTCCGAGCCTCCGGCTCGCTGATCTTTGATTCCCATGACGATCAAACCCCTTCTCGACGCCAACGCCGAACTGACCAGCGGCGGGGCCCCGGGGGAACCCATCGTGATGAGTTCCCGCATCCGCCTCGCCCGTAATCTCGACGGACGTTCTTTCCCCGGCTGGGCCAAAAAGACCCAGCGCCGGGAAATTCTGTCCGCCTGTGAGAAAGCGGTGGCGCAGCTGCCGCAGATGCAGAACGGCACCGTCCTGCGCCTGGACGATCTTTCCGAGCTGGAGCGACAGGTGCTCGTCGAGCGCCACCTCATCAGCCGCGAGCTCTCCCAGGCCGAGGACGCCTCCGGCGTCATCATCAGCCGCGACCAGTCCTGCTCGATCATGATCAACGAGGAGGATCACCTGCGCATTCAGGTCCTGCGTACTGGGCGCGGGTTCGAGGATATCTGGAGCATTATCGACGCCATCGACAACAAGCTCGAAGCGTTGCTGGACTTCGCTTTCTCCGAAGACCTGGGCTACCTCACGGCCTGCCCGACGAACCTCGGCACCGGCATGCGCGCCTCCGTCATGCTTCACCTTCCCGGTCTTGTCATGACCAGCGACATGGAGAAGGTCATCCGCGCCGTCAATCAGATGGGCATGGTCGTGCGGGGCTTATTTGGCGAGGGTTCGGACGCCACGGGCAGCCTTTTCCAGATATCCAACCAGCAGACACTCGGCGAGAGCGAGCAGGAGATTATCAAGCGGCTGGAGCGCGAGGCTATCGGCTCGATCATCGAGCAGGAGAAGAACGCCCGCGCCCGCCTGCTGGAGACCAAACCCGACAAGGTCCACGATAAGATTGGCCGCGCTTACGGAATTTTGCAGAACGGGCATCTTTTAAGCTCTGCTGAAGCCATGAACCACCTGTCGCTCCTGAGACTGGGCATCGACTGCGGGTTCATCGACGAACAGTGGCGCGTCGTGGTGGACCGCCTGCTGATCGAGCTACAGCCCGGCCACATCCAGCTGGCCGCCCACGAACCCATCGAGAGCGACATGCGCGACACGGCCCGCGCCCGCCTGCTCCGGGAAGAAATTGGCCGCATCCCGCCTCTTAGTTTCGAGCCGTGACGAATTGGCACGGCACTTTCTATAACAAGATCGGTCCGACGCTTTTGACAATTCCCGTGAAATGAACAACGATCTCTCACGACACTAACAATATGGAGCCCATGAACAACTTCACCCCCCGTGCCCAGCAGGTCCTGGCGCTCGCGCGTAAGGAGGCTGACCGTTTTCACCACAACTACGTCGGGACTGAGCACCTGCTGCTCGGCCTGATTAATCTCGGCCAGGGGGTGGCTGTGAACGTCCTGCAAAAGATGGGTCTGGACCTGGAGACGGTCCGCTCGGCCGTCGAGAAGCAGGTCGGCACCGGGCCTGAAACCAAGCCCAGTGGCAACATCCCCTACACCCCGCGCGTCAAAAAGGTCCTCGCCCTCGCGGGCAAGGAAGCCAAGGCGTTGAACCATTCCTACATCGGCACCGAGCACATCCTCCTCGGCCTTCTGCGCGAAGGCGAGGGCGTGGCCGCCCGCGTGCTCAAGAGCCTCGATGTCGATATCGAGCAGTGCCGCAATGCCATCCTGGCCGAGCTGGACCCGAACTTCGCCGGCGAAGGCGAAGAGCCCACGGGCGCCGGTTCCGCTCCCGCCCCGGCCAGCCCGGCCGAGGACAAGAAGGAGGTCAAGACTCCGGCTCTGAAGGCTTTCGGACGCGACCTGACCGAGCTGGCCCGCAACGGCGAACTCGACCCGGTCATTGGCCGCAAGCAGGAAATCCGCCGTGTCATCCAGATTCTCTGCCGCCGCACCAAGAACAACCCGGTCCTCATCGGGGAAGCCGGTGTCGGCAAGACGGCCATCGTCGAAGGCCTGGCGCAGGAAATTTCTTCCGGCATCGTCCCTGAGCTGCTCGCGGACAAGCGCGTCATCACGCTCGACCTCGCCCTCATGGTGGCCGGTACCAAGTACCGCGGCCAGTTCGAGGAGCGCATCAAGGCCGTGATGGACGAAATCCGCCGTGCCCGGAACATCATCATCTTCATCGACGAGCTGCACACGATCGTCGGGGCCGGTGCCGCCGAAGGCGCCATGGACGCCTCGAACATCTTCAAGCCCGCGCTCAGCCGCGGGGAGCTCCAGTGCATCGGCGCGACCACCCTGGCCGAGTACCGCAAGTACATCGAAAAGGACAGCGCCCTGGACCGCCGCTTCCAGTCCGTCAAGGTCGAAGCTCCGAATATCGAGGACACGATCAAGATTTTGAAGGGCATCCGCAGCAAGTACGAGGATCACCACAAGGTCATCTACACCGACGAGGCCCTCGAAGCCGCCGCCAAGCTCTCCGACCGTTACATCACCGCCCGGTACCTGCCGGACAAGGCGATCGACGTGCTCGACGAGGCCGGCTCCCGCGCCCGCATCGAGTCGCTCAACCGCCCGCCGGAGATCGAGGACATGGCCAAGGAGATCGAGGACGTGTGCTCGCTCAAGGAAGAGGCCATCAGCAAGCAGCATTTCGAGGAAGCTGCGAAGTACCGCGACCGCGAAAAGCAGTTGCGCTCCAAGCGTGAGGAGATGATCGAAGCCTGGAAGCAGAACCGCGAGGAAAAGCAGATCACCGTCGATATCGACGACCTGCACCGCGTGGTCTCCGACTGGACCGGCATCCCGCTCACCCGCATGGAGCAGGCCGAGAGCAAGAAGCTCCTCGCCCTCGAAAGCGAACTTCAGAAGGTCATCATCGGGCAGGACCCGGCCACCGAGGTCATCGCCAAGGCCCTGCGCCGCTCGCGCGCGGACCTTAAGGACCCGCGTCGCCCGATCGGCTCGTTCATGTTCCTCGGACCGACCGGGGTGGGGAAGACCCACCTGGCCAAGATCCTGGCCGAGCAGATGTTCGGCGACATGGACTCGCTCATCCAGATCGACATGTCCGAGTACATGGAAAAGTTCGCGGTCAGCCGTCTGATCGGCTCGCCTCCGGGCTACGTCGGGTACGAGGAAGGTGGCCAGCTCACCGAGGCCGTCCGCCGCAAGCCGTACTCGTGCGTCCTCTTTGACGAAATCGAAAAGGCCCACCCGGATGTCATCCAGCTCCTGTTGCAGGTTTTGGAAGACGGTCGCCTGACCGACAGCCTCGGCCGCACGGTGGACTTCCGCAACACGATCCTGATCATGACCTCGAACGTCGGCGCCGACATTCTCCAGAAGAACAGCGCCATGGGCTTCGACATGGGGATCGACTCGATGCGCGACTTCGACAAGGCCAAGGACCGCATCCTCGACGAGACCAAGCGCGTCTTCAAGCCGGAGTTCCTCAACCGCCTGACCGAGATCGTGATCTTCCGCCCGCTCTCCAAGGAGCACATGATCAAGATCGTGGACCTCGAACTGGGCAAGGTGCAGAAGCGCCTCAAGAACCAGGACATCCACATCCACGTGGACACCCCGGCGAAGGAGTTCCTCATCGAGAACGGCTACGACGAAAAGTACGGCGCGCGCCCGTTGCGCCGCGCGGTCGAACGCCACCTCGAGGACCCGCTCGCCGAGGCCATCCTGCGCGGAGAGGTCAAGGCTGGCGACCCGATCCAGGTCACCCTCGACGGCGACAAGCTCGTCTTCACCCAGACCACCGCCGTGGGCTAAGCGGGGCGAGCTCGCACCACACTCTAATGAAATTTCAAAGCCTCCGGTTCACCACCGGGGGCTTTTTTGTGTGCAGGCTTGAATCCGTAACGACGGACGGATACGTAACTACTCATGATGGTTAATACTAACCGTCTAGGGATGGAGGTCGTATGCGCGTTATTGTACTAATTCTTATGGGTGTTTTTATCGCTATTTTCGTGCGACTGGCACCTGTTACCATCCCTTCTATCAACGCCAGGTACATAAATTACGACTTCATGGCGGGCCAAATCCGTCAGGTATACGCTGATGATAATGATCGGGGCCTTGAATACTCATTGAGAGAGCTCCGAGATGTCTCCCAATGTCTGTATACCGTTTTCAGCGAGTGGCGGCGGGACAGGTTCTTTGTCAGCTGCTATGCTTTATTCGTAGTGGTTTTGTTGGCCTACATTTATATCCTGCTGCAAAGAATCAAATCACTGAAACGGCGTTCGATGTCTGACGACGAGGCGTAGGCAGTCATTCTTGCCGATGCGATTTTTAGAGAAAATTTACCCGTTCGGTCATCCACTGGGCGAAAAGCGTCCTAAATGCCCGCAAAATGAGGCACTTATTCACCCTATTCACAAGTCGGTGTGAATAAGGCAGGTCTTTTTGTCCGACCAGATCAGGCTGGTTTGACGCCGGTTGTTAATAAGCTGGGAATCGATTTTCTAAACTCCGTGTTGCCTGCGGGGTCGGGTTACGTTTGGCTCTTCCCTCACCCGCGGGAGGCGGGGCCGGTGGCTTGAGGCTGCGCGGCTCCGATGCTCTCGCTTCCTGCTGCTATGGCCAACGTCGCTTCCTCTTTCAAATCCGCTTCCGATGCTCCCCGTCGCCGCCGCGAGGATTCCCCCGCCGCGTCCCGCCGCGTGCCTTATAACATGGAGATGGAGCAGGCCCTGCTGGGCTGTATCCTGCTGGAGGGCGGCAGCGAGACCATGGGGATGTGCGTGCAGGAGCGGATCAAGGCCGAGTGCTTTTATAACGCCCGCCACCAGTTGATTTTCCAGTCGATGATGCACCTGTACCAAAAACAGGACCCCATCGACGAGATCACCCTGTCCGACCGCCTGCGTCAGGACGGCAACTTCGAGGCCTCCGGTGGCGACGCCACGCTGATCGAGCTGGCCAACCGCATCGACACCCACGCGCACCTGCCCTACTACATCCAGCGCGTGCGCGACGCCTACCTGCTGCGCGAGGTTATTCGCCTGTCTAATGAGGCCATTGAGGGCGCTTACGACGAGACCCAGGACGTGGCTTCGTTCCTGGAAAAGACCGAGCAGAGCATTTTCTCCATCAGCGAAAACCGCATCGTGGACGCGGCCCAGCCGCTGGAAAAGTCGATCGACGACGCCGTCCAGCTCGTCAACAACCTCATCCAGAACAAGGGCCAGATCACCGGGGTGACGACTGGCTTCGCCGATCTGGACAAGATGACCACCGATTGGCACGAGGGGGAAATGATCGTCGTGGCCGCCCGTCCCTCGATGGGTAAGACTTCGATCGCGCTCAATATGATCGAGCCCGCCATTTGCCCCCGTCCCGGCCACGAGGCGACCGGGGCGCTCATGTTTTCGCTGGAAATGCCCGCCGAACAGCTGGCCATGCGTCTGCTCTGCTCCCGGGCGCGGGTCAACATGACCAAGCTGCGCGACGGCTTCGTGCCCAAGGAAAAGCAGCAGGACATCGTCCGGGCCGCCCAGGAGCTCAAAAACGCCCCCCTCATGATCGACGACAGCTCCGGCCTGAACATTCTGGAGTTGCGGGCCAAGGCCCGCCGCGTCGCCAGCCAGATGAAGGGCAAACTCGGCCTCATCGCCGTGGACTACATCCAGCTGGTCAACGGGACCGACTCGCGCGTCCCGCGCGAGCAGCAGATCGCGGAAATCTCCCGCGGCATGAAGGGGATGGCCAAGGAGCTGCGCGTCCCCGTCATCGTGCTGGCCCAGCTTAACCGCGAGTCCGAAAAGGAGAAACGCCAGCCCCGGATTTCCGACCTGCGCGAGTCCGGCTCCATCGAGCAGGACGCCGACGTGGTCCTCCTCCTGTCCAAGTCCCGCGATCACAACGAGGAAGAAGAATTGGCCGCGGAGGCTGTACCCCGGGATTTAATCGTTGCCAAGCAGCGAAACGGCCCCATAGGAACTGTGCCTTTATATTTCATCAAGCACCTGACGCGTTTTGAAAATTCACAGAGACACTCTGCTTAGGCTCCGCTACTTTCTCGTTTTCACACTATTAATTTCTGTTTTCCCCTCCAGCCCGGCTTCCGCCCAGCTGCCGGCGGATCAGGAACCGGTAGTGGGGGAGATCGAGGTTATTTTCGAGGGCGTTAAGACCGTCAGCGTCGAAAACGTCATGGCGCACGTGCGATTGCGCGTCGGTGAGCCTTTCAGCCAGAACCTGGTGGACCAGTCCATCCGCTCCCTGTACCAGACGGGGAATTTCGAGTTTATCGAAGTGCGCCGCCAGGCCCTGCCGGATGATCGGCTCGCGGTGGCCTTCATCGTCGTCCCCAAGTACCGCATCTCGCAGATCCTCTTTGAGGGGAACGAGGGCGAAGACGACAGCGACCTGCAGGACGAGATCGAGAGCGAGGTCGGCCTCCCCCTGGACGAGGTCCAGGTCAAGCGCGACGCCACCATGCTCTACCACTACCTCCAGAAGCGCGGCTACACCAACGCGAAGGTCTCCTACGAGATCGAGCGTAATGAGCAGCTCGGCACTGGCGTCATTATTTTCAAGATCGACGAGGGCGAGCGCCTGGAGATCAACACCATCGAGTTTGTCGGTAACGACCATGTGGAGTCCAGCGACCTGCTGGGGCAGATGGAGACCACCGAGTACATCTGGCTGATTTCCTGGATTATGGGCACGGGCCGCTTGCAGGAGGAGATTTTCCAGGACGACCTTGAAAAGCTCCGCACCTACTACAAGGACCTCGGCTACCTCGACGTAGAGATCCCCGAGTCCGAAGTCGTGCTGGAGTACCCCGACAGCGGCGAGCTCAACGTGGTCATCCACGTGCACGAAGGCCGCCGCTACTACATCGGCGATATCAACGTCGAGGGTAACAAGCTTTTCCCGTCCGACCAGCTCCTGCGCGTGCTGAGCATCCGCACTGGCGATCCCTTCTCGCCCAGCATGATCGACAAGAACATCGAGATCCTCAAGGACTACTACGGTCAGGTTGGCTATCTCGACACCTTCGTCCGCGTCGAGCGCTACCCGAACATCGAGGGCGGGACCATCGACCTGAAGTTCATCATCACCGAGGGTGACAAGTTCTTCGTCGAGAGCATCAATCTCCAGGGCAACACCAAGACCAAGAGCCGCGTTATCGTGCGCGAACTGGCCCTGGCGCCGGGCGACACCTTTGACCTCGTGCGCATGAAGAGCAGCCAGGCCCGTCTGGAGAATACCCGCTTTTTCGACGAGGTGCGCCTCTCCCCCGAGGCGACGAATATCCCCGGCCGCCGTAACCTGCGCATCACCGTCAAGGAAGGCCAGACCGGTAACCTCACTTTCGGCGCGGGCTTCAGCTCGGTCGAGTCGATCGTGGGCTTCGTCGAGTTGTCCCAGAGCAATTTTGACATT
This sequence comes from Verrucomicrobiota bacterium JB024, assembly GCA_030673825.1. Lineage (GTDB taxonomy): Bacteria > Verrucomicrobiota > Verrucomicrobiia > Opitutales > Cerasicoccaceae > Ruficoccus. The sequence continues at coordinate 25,499 of JAUTCS010000131.1, forward strand.
TTCAACCCTGGCAGCTGGTTCCAGGGCGGCGGCCAGAAGTTCCGTATCCGCATCTCCATTGGTTCCCAGTCCAACCAGATCCTCCTCGCCTTCGAAGAGCCCTGGCTGTGGGAGCGCGAGTTGGCGGGCGGTTTCGAGTTGTACCGTACCGAGAGCAACTACCTGGCCTCGTACTACGACGAGTTGCGTACCGGCGCTCAGTTCTACCTGCGCAAGCGCCTCTTCGAACTCGTGGAAGGCAAGCTCTTCTACCAGGTTGAAGAAGTGGACATCAAGGACGTCTCCACCAGTGCCCCGCTGGTCGTGCAGAACGAGTCTGGTAACCGCAGCGTGTCCAAGATTGGTATCGAGTTCCTCCGTGACACCCGTAACAACCTCGTCTTCCCTGACCGCGGTACCCGCCTGGAGAGCCTGACCGAGGTTGCTGGCGGCCCCTTCGGCGGTCAGACGGATTACGTCCGCCAGACTTTCCAGGGCGCGATCTGGATCAAAACTTTCGACTGGGCTGACCAGGTGATCAGCTTCCGCGGCAAGACCGGAACGGTCATCCCCTACGATAACAACACGGTCCCGTTCTTTGACCAGTTCTTCCTCGGTGGTCCGTACAGCCTGCGCGGCTTCGAGTACCGCGATGTCGGCCCGAAGCAGACTGACCCGACCCAGCCCGGCTACGGGGACCCAGTGGGCGGCCAGACGATGGCCTACGCCTCGATCGAGTACACGTTCAAAATCCTTGAGCCTCTGCGCTTTGCGCTCTTTTATGACTGGGGTTACGTCAACTCGGGCGACCTCAACTGGAACCCCAGTGACTACAACGACGACTACGGCTTCGGTATCCGCCTGTTGCTGATGGGCGCTCCGCTGAATATCGACTTGGGCTTCCCCCGCCGATCCGACCCCTACAACGACAAAGGCATGCAGTTCAACTTCTCCTTCGGGACGGTGTTCTAGGCCGCTTTTCCGTCAAAATTCGGGGTTGAACCCGCACTGCTTTCCCGGCAGGTTGGAACTTTCTCAGTCTTTCGTACTCCAATTCTCTATCATTCACCTCATTCTATCATGACGAAAAAATTCTTACTCACGATTCTGGCCGCATTTCTCGCCGTTGGCGCCCTGCAGGCCCAAAAGACCCCGATGGTTGTTACCGTCAACATGGGCGAACTTTACCAGAACTACTGGAAGGCCCAGGAGGCTGACGAAAAGTTCCAGAGCTCGGTCGAAAACGCCCAGCAGGAAATCCAGGCCATGATCGAAGAAGGCATGGGCATGGCCAACCAACTGCAGGACCTCCAGAGCAAGATGAACAATCCTGCCGTCTCGGAAGCCGCCCGTGAGAAGTACAATACGGAAATTCAGGACCAGGCCAAGGCCATCCGCGAGAAGGAAGCCGAAGTCAACCGCTACCGCCAGCAGACCGAAAGCACCCTCCAGAAGCGCCGTCAGGCCATCGTCCAGCTGCACATCAGCGAGATCCGCGAGGAAGTGATCAAGGTTGCCAAGGAAAAGGGCGCCGACCTCGTCCTCAACAGTGCCGGGATGGCCGTCGTTTACTTTGACGAGTCTTTCGACATCACCCAGGAAGTCCTGACCAAGCTCAACGCTGACAAAGGCTCCTCCACGGTGGACATATCCCTTCCGACCACTCAGGAATAACCCTGTGGTTGCTCTTTCAGAAAACTCCCTTCCTGGCGAAGGGAGTTTTCTGGTTTTACAGCCCCCCTCCTCATCGCGACAATGCCCGGCATGAAGATTTCCTTCCAGTTGGAAGACATTACGACGATCCTCCAGGATGGCGTCGTCCAGGGTGCCCCGGAAAAGCCCATCACCGGCATCGCCTCCCTGGCTCAGGCCCGCCCCGGCGACCTGGCCTTTCTCGGTAACCGCAAGTACACCCCTGACGTCAAGAGCTGCCAGGCCTCGGTCATCCTGCTCTTTCACGACTACGAGGGCGAACCTGCGCCCGGCCAGGCTTTTGTCCGCCTGGAGAATCCCTCCCTCGGGCTCGCCCGCCTGTGCGGCGCGATCGAGGCCATGCTCTGGCCCAAGCCCGACCCCGGTGTCCATCCCACGGCCGTCATCGACGAGACCGCCACGGTGGACCCCACCGCCTTTATCGGCCCGTATTGTGTGATCGGCGCGGGCGCGAAGATCGGCCCCGGCTCCAACCTGGAGTCGCTTGTTTCCGTGGGTCGCGAGGCCGCCGTCGGCGCGCACAGCCGCCTGTCCGCCCACGTCTCGGTGGGCGACTACTGCGTGATCGGCGATCGCGTGCGCCTGCACGCCGGGGTCGTTATCGGCTCGGACGGCTTCGGCTTCGAGACGAACGACGGTGTCCACGAAAAGGTTCCCCAAATCGGCAATGTCGTGGTGGAAAACGACGTTGAGATCGGGGCCAACGCCACCATCGACCGCGCCCGCTTCAGCAGCACCCGCATCGGCGAGGGCAGCAAGCTCGACAACCTCGTGCAGGTCGCCCACAACGTCGTCATCGGCAAGGGCTGCCTCATCGTGGCCCAGGCCGGTATCTCCGGCAGCACCACGCTGGAGGACTTCGTCATCGTGGCGGGGCAGGCCGGGATCACCGGCCACCTCAAGCTCGCCAAGGGCAGCGTCATTGGCGCCCAGGCCGGTCTGCACAACGACACCAAGCCCGGTGCCTACTACCGCGGCTCCCCCGCCAACACCGCCGCTCTCCAGCACCGCATCGATATTTTGAGCAAACGATTGCCTGAATTGTTTAAAAGGGTTGCCTCTCTGGAGGAGAAGGCGGCAGGATAAAGTTTAAGGGATTCTATGAGAGAGCAGGGACTGAAAGTCTTCACCGGCAATGCGAACCAGGAATTAGCGCGGGAAATCTGCGCCTTCATGAACATCCCGTTGGGTAAGGCCACCGTTAAGCGCTTTCCCGACGGCGAGACCTTTGTTCGCATCGACGAGAATATCCGCGGCCAGGATGTCTTCATCATCCAGCCCACGTGCCCGCCGGCGAACGACCATATCATGGAGCTGGCGATCATGATCGACGCCGCCCGACGCGCCTCCGCCAGCCGCATCACCGCGGTGCTTCCCTTCTACGGCTACGCCCGCCAGGACCGCAAGGACCAGCCCCGCGTGCCCATTACCGCCAAGCTCGTGGCCAACCTGCTTGTGGCTTCCGGCGCGAACCGCGTCCTGACCATGGACCTGCACGCCCAGCAGATTCAGGGCTTCTTTGACATTCCGGTCGATCATCTGTACGCGCTCCCGGTCTTCGCCGAGTACCTTACCCAGCTCAAGCTGGAGACCGACCTCGTCGTGTACTCGCCCGACGTCGGCGGCATGAAGATGGCCGCTGCCTACGCCGACATCCTGCGCTGCCCGCTGGGCTTCGTCGCGAAAAAGCGTACCAGCGCGACCGAGGTCGAGGCCTTCAATCTCGTCGGTGACGTCGAGGGCAAGGACATCCTCCTGGTGGACGACATGACGGAGACCGCCGGTACACTCACCGCCGCTGCCAACCTTTTAAAGATTAACGGTGCCCGCTCCGTACGTGCCGCCGTCAGCCACGGCGTGCTCAACGAGATCGGTTACGAGCGCCTTAAAAACGGCCCGCTCGACGAGCTCATCACGACCAACACCACGCCGGTGGAAACGCGCGGCCTGCCCATTACCGTGCTCAGCGTGAACGAGATCCTCGGTAAGGCCATCATGCACATCCACAGCAACGAGAGCGTCACCAGCCTCTTCGATATCAAGGGCTTCTAGGTTCTGTACGCAAACCTATGAGTATATCCATAGTTTGATAGCGGCCAGCTGTGCGAAAGCGATGTAGTGTCGTGCCCTTTTGTCGTATCGGGTGGCGAGTCTTCTTGAGTGTTTGAGCTTTGCGATGAGGTTCTCAA
>JAUTCS010000132.1 GCA_030673825.1 Verrucomicrobiota bacterium JB024
GGGAGCATCAAAACTGGGTCGCACCCTTTGGAACAGCCAAACGTCGTACACTATTTATTGTGGCGAGCCCGTGTCAGGGAAGGCTTCAAAGTCGGTCCAACGTTTGGGCGCAGCCCGGACGTTGGACCGGGGGTGCAGCCCTCGGCTGCCGCGGGTCTGGGGCGCGGAGCCCCAGCTCTTCCCTCCATCCCATTCCCCTACACGCTTCCCAGGTACAGCGGGAGTTTGCCGCCGAAGGCGCCGTTGGAGAAGACGACGACGCAGCGGGGCTGGGCGGTGGCGTTGAGGGTAGCGGTGGTGAGGGAGTCCAGGAGCGCGTCGAAGGAGGGGCAGGCCTCGGCGGTGGTGCCGCGGGCGGTGAGTTCGCGGGCCATGCGGGGGGTGTCGAGGCGGTCGTCTTCGGCGTAGCGGTCGGCACGGTGGACGGGGGCGAGATAGACCTCGTCGGCCCCGGCGAGGGCGTCGGTAAAGGCTTGCTGAAAACGGGCGGTGCAGGCGGTGTTGCTGCGGGGCTCGAAGCACGCGGTCAGCCGCCAGCCGGGGAAGCGCGCCCGCAGCGAGGCCAGGGTCTGCGCCAGCGCGGTCGGGTGGTGCCCGAAGTCCTCCAGCACGGTCAGGCCGGGCCGGGCCAGGCGGACTTCCTGCCGGCGCTTGACGCCTTGAAAGTCCTTGAGCGAGGAAAGGTCGATCGCCTCGGGCCGCAGCGGGTCGAGGATGAGCCCGGCGGCCAGTGCGGCCATGGCGGCGTTGCGGGCGTTGAAGAGGCCGGGCAGGCTCCAGGCGATTTCCTGCGTCGCGCCGCCGGGGAATGTTAAGGTGAAGCGCGAGCCCTCGGGCCCTTCTTCGAAATCGACGATCCGGCAGTCGGCGATTTCCCCCACCCCGACAGAGAGGCAGCGGGTCCACGGCACGGGCATCATCGCGGCGAGAGTCGGCTCGTCGGCGTTGTAGAGGATGGCCCCGCCCTGCGGGACAAGGCGCGTCAGGTGCCGGAAGCTGCGGACGATGTCGTCGAGGTCGCGAAAAATGTCCCCGTGGTCGAATTCGAGGTTGTTCATCACGAGCACGCGCGGCTGGTAGTGGATGAACTTGCTGCGCTTGTCGAAAAAGGCCGAGTCGTACTCGTCCCCCTCGATGGCGAAGGGGCCGCCGGGCTCGCCCAGCTCTGCCCCGCTGGGCAGGTCGCGCGGGACCCCGCCGATCATCCAACCGGGCCGGGGAGCGTCCGGGGCCACGTTGTTTTCCAGCAGATAGGCGGCGAGCGTGGTGGTGGTGGTCTTGCCGTGGGTGCCGGAGACGACGATGTTGCGCCGAGCCGAGAGGATTTCGCGGCTGACGAGCTCGGGCAACGAGACGAAGGGGATTTTGCGCGTTTCCAGCAGCCACTCGACCTCGGGGTTGCCGCGGCTCATGGCGTTGCCGATGACGACGGTGTCGGGGGCGAGCGCTTCCAGCCGCGCCGGGTCAAAGCCCTCCATCACGTCGATCCCGGCCTCGGCCAACAGGTCGGACATCGGCGGGTAGATGCCGGTATCGGAGCCGCTCACGGCGTGCCCCTGGCGCTTCATCAGGACCGCGACGTTACCCATCGCGGTGCCACAGATTCCCATGAAGTAGATTTTCAAAGTGCTTGGTGAGTTAGGTTTTTTAACCACGGATGACACGGATAGCGCGGATAGGAAGAGATTTCAGAGGACGACCCGCTTCCATTTCATTTTCGCGTATTTGAAGTTGAGCAAAAGAGCAACAGACAAGCCGGTGATATTCAAATAGCCCAGCATCTGAGCGACATGGGAATCGTTGAACTCGGAAACCACCTTCGTATCCACAATCACCCGCTCATCAACGATCAAATCTGGGATCAGCGTGCCGACGTTCCGCTCCCGGTAAAGAACCGGAAATGCCTTTTGCTGCTCAATGGCATGCCCCCGCGACTCCAGCTCGAGCACGAGAGCGGTTTCATAGACCTTTTCGCTCAGTCCCGGTTTGAGAGCGTTGAGCACGTCGAAGGCCGCGTCGATCACGCTTTCGGTTATTTTATCGTGCAACATCGCCAAGAGGGGTCATGAAAATGGTTGGCATCTGTGCCATCCGTGTCATCCGTGGTTAAAAAGAGGATGTCGAAAAAAGCTTAGACATGCTTAAGCGGATCGACACAGTCTCGGGAAGCAAAAATAACCCCACAGCCATTTTGTTGATATGAAAGTGATGATTATCGGTTCGGGCGGGCGCGAACACACCCTGCTCAAAAGCTGCCTCGCCAGCGACTTGGTGGACGAAGTCTTCGCCGCCCCCGGCAACGGCGGCATGCAGGCCGAGGCCCGCTGCTTGCCCTTGAACGTCGAGGACATCGTCGCCACCGTCCGGCTCGCGCAGGACGAGAAGGTGGATTTCGTGATCGTCGGGCCGGAAGTACCGCTCAGCCTCGGCGTGGTCGATGCGCTCGAACAGGTCGGCATCCCCGCCTACGGACCCAACAAGTCCGCCGCCCGCCTGGAGGCGAGCAAGACCTTTACGAAGGACTTCCTGCTGCGCCACCACATCCCCACCGCCATGGGCAAGCGCATCACCGACCTGAACGAAGCCCTGGCCTATCTCAAGGACCAGCGCTACCCCATCGTGATCAAGGCCGACGGCCTCGCCGCGGGCAAGGGCGTCATCATCGCCAAGAATTTCGAGGACGCCGAGCGCACCGCCTACGACATGCTCATCCGCAACAGCTTCGGCGCGAGCGGCCACGAGATCCTGATCGAGGAGTTCATGGACGGCGAGGAAGCCTCCATCATGCTCATGGTCAGCGGGCGCGACTATGTCATGCTCCCCCCCAGCCAGGACCACAAGCGCATCGGCGAGGGCGACTCCGGTCCGAACACCGGCGGGATGGGCGCCTACGCCCCCGCCGCCGTCGTCACCCCCGCGATCAACGACAAGCTGGTCAAGGAGATCATCGAGCCGACGCTGGCGGGCCTGGAGGCCGACGGCATCACCTTCCGGGGTACGCTTTACATTGGCATCATGATCGAAAAGGGCCAGCCCAAGGTCGTGGAGTTCAACGTACGCTTCGGGGACCCCGAGACGCAAGTGCTCCTGCCCCTGCTCAAGGACGACCCGGTCAAGATCATGCTCGACTGCGCCAAGGGCACGCTCAAGCCCGCCGAAGTCCGGATCAGCGACGAATTCGCCATGGTCGTGGTCATGGCCGCCGCCGGGTATCCGGGCGGCTACGAAAAGGGCAAGCCCATCTCCTTCCCGGCCACTGTCGAGCCGGGCACGGCCATCATCCACGCCGGGACCAAGCAGCTCCCCGACGGCACCATCGTGACCAGCGGGGGCCGCGTGCTCGGCATCACCGGCACCGGCAAGACCCTCCGCGAGGCCGCTCAGCGCACCTACGCTCTTTGTGATCAGGTCAGCTTCGAGGGAGCGCAACTGCGCCGCGACATCGGGTACCGCCAGCTCGCCCGCGAATGAGGCTCCTGTTAACAGTACTGGGGGCCGCCGCCCTCGGTTGGCCGGGGACCATCTCCGCCGCAGAAGCCGAGGCGACAGCGTCCGCCCCGGTGCAGGCCGTTACCACCGACTCGCCAGTGCCGGTCGTTGAGGCCGTGCAGATCCCCGAGGAGTTTTTCGAGCACTCGCAGCGGGAGCTGGTCTGGCGCGGACTGGCCTCGCTCTACCCGGAAAAGGTGCTGACCGCGCCGCCAGTTGAGTTCACCGGGCACTCCCCCGCCCTGCCGCTACTGACTCAGTTGCCGCGCGGCGTCAGCTACCTGCGCGTTTACGATCCGGGGCTGGCCGTGCCGGTCCTTAAAGCTGTCCCGCCCCCAAAAAATCTCATCATCGACCTGCGCTATTGCGCCACCCCCGCCCCGGAAGAGTTTATCTGGCTCGTGGGGCAACTCGGTCAGGACTCCCCTTTGATCGCGCTGGTCAATGGCCGTACCGCGGGCCAACTGGAAGTCCAGCTCGCCGACCTCCAGGCCGCGAAAAAAATCCTCACCGTGGGCACGCCGACTGCCGGGCAAACCGGCACCTACGCGCCCGTCCCCGGCCTCGATGGCTTTTACGTGCTGGAGGAGGAAGCCCTTACCGCCGACGGCAACTCCCTGCTGGGCAAGGGCTTGACGCCCTCCGTCTCCGTCGAAACCACCCCGCAGGCGGATTACCTGGCGTACAATCTGGTCGAGCGCGGCACGTCCGTGACCGCCGTTTTACAGATGCAGGCCGCCGCTCCGGCCACACCCGTTTCCCCTCTGGATGACGATGTCAGCGGGACAAACGAGGAACAATCTCCCGCCGCGGTCACCGATCTTCCCCTCGACGCGACCCTCCAACGCGGCCTCGACGTGATTGTCGCTTTACAAGTGATGGGTCTGCTGCCACCTTCCTGAACACGCATGGCCGACCGAAACCACGTGACCGTCGTTTGCACGGCAAATATCTGCCGCAGCCCCATGGGCGAGAAGCTTCTCGCGCATGCCTTCGAAGCCGAGGGCGAGCCACTGGCGGGGATCAACGTCGTCTCCGCCGGGGTCTCCGCCTTTTCGGGCGAACCGGCCTCGGTCAACGCCGTGCGCGCACTGAAAAAAGTCGGCCTGGAGCTGTCCTCTCACCGCAGCCAGGGCGTGACGCAAAGCCTCATCGACCGCTCGCTGGCGATTTTCTGCATGACGCAGTCGCACCGCGCGATGATCGAGATGCAGTTTGAAAAAACCACTCCCCACATTTATCTTTTCCGGGAGCTGATCGGCGGCGGGGCCGACATCGAAATCCCCGACCCTTTCGGTAGCAGTCTGCCCGCCTACGAGGCCGCCCGTGACAGCATGGTCGAGGCCGTGCCGTCCATCGTGGCGTTTCTCAAGGCGAACTACGACCAGCTGAAAAACCCGACCCCTGCCTGATATGAAAATCTCTCTCGGTTCCGACCATGGCGGCGTTGACCTGAAAAACGCCGTCCTCCAAGTACTCCGGGACATGGGCCACGAGGTCATCGACCGCGGCGCCTTTGACCACCAGCGCGTGGATTATCCCGACTACGGCAAGGCCGTGGCCGAGGATGTCGCTAAGGGCGAGGCCGATTTCGGCGTGCTCGTGTGCACGACCGGCATCGGCATCTCCATCAGCGCCAACAAGGTACGTGGCATCCGCGCCGCCGTCGTCTCCAACGAGGACGGGGCCGAGTTCTCCCGCCGCCACAACAACGCCAACATCATCTGCTTCGGCCAGAAGTACCAGACGCCCTACGAGGCCGCCAAGTTCACCCGCATTTTCCTCGAAACCCCCTACGACGGCGGCCGCCACCAGATCCGCCTGGACAAGATTTCCGCCATCGAGGCCGAAAACGAGCGGTAAGCCCGCCCTCCCCCGCGCCAAGCGCGGCGGAGGCGTTTGAGAGTTCAAGAGTTTGAAAGTTTGAGAGTTCTTTGGGAACCCCTCCCAGCCCTCCGCCTGTATCAACTCTCAAACTCTCAAACCTTCGAACTCTCAAACTCCCAAACTTGCTCCCCTCCCCGGCAAGCGGCTTGACTCCGGGGGGCTCCTGCGCCTTAGATGTGACCTTTTACCATGAGCGAAATCAAGTCCTCGACCCTCAACCCCGCGCCGCTGGCGGAGTTTGATCCGGAAATCTACAACGCCATCAGCCAGGAGTGCCACCGTCAGCAGACGCACATCGAGCTGATCGCGTCGGAAAACTTCACCCTGCCCGCCGTGATGGAAGCCGCTGGCAGCGTGCTGACCAACAAGTATGCCGAGGGCTATCCGGGCAAGCGCTACTACGGCGGTTGCGACCACGTGGACGTGGTCGAGCAGCTCGCCATCGACCGGGCCAAGGCGCTCTTTGGTGCCGATCACGCCAATGTCCAGCCCCACGCCGGCAGCCAGGCCAACATCGCCGTGTACACCGCCATGCTCAACCATGGCGACAAGATCCTCACTATGCGCCTTTCCGACGGTGGCCACCTCACCCACGGCAGCCCCGTCAACTTCTCCGGCATTAACTATGACGTCGTGCACTACGGCGTCAGCCCCACCGACGGCAAGATCGACTACGAAGAGCTCGCCGCCATGGCCGAAAAGGAAAAGCCGAAGATGATCACGGTCGGCGCTTCCGCCTACCCGCGCAGCATCGACTTCGCCAAGATGGGCGAAATCGCCCGCTCCGTAGGTGCCCTGCTCATGGCCGACATCGCCCACATCGCGGGCCTCGTCGCCGCCGGTGAGCACCCCAACCCCGTCCCGCACGCGGACTTCGTCACCACGACCACGCACAAGACCCTGCGCGGCCCCCGTGGCGGCCTCATCATGTGCAAGGCCGAGCACGCCAAGGCCATCGACATGGCCGTGTTCCCGATGAACCAAGGCGGCCCGCTCATGCACATCATCGCGGCCAAGGCCGTCTGCTTCAAGGATGCCGCCACCGACACTTTTAAGAAGTACCAGCACCAAATCGTGCTCAACGCCGCCGCCCTCGCCAAGGGTCTCATCGCCCGCGGCTTCGACCTGCTCAGCGGCGGTACCGATAACCACCTGATGGTGTTAGACTTCCGCAAGAGTCACCCCGAGCTCTCCGGCCTCAAGGCTCAGCGCGCGCTCGACTTGGCCAACATCACCACTTCCCGCAGCTCCGTCCCCGGCGACACCCGCAAGCCCTACTACACTTCGGGCCTGCGCTTGGGCTCTCCCGCCGCCACCACCCGTGGTATGGGCGAGGCCGAGATGGACGTTATCGCCGAAGCTATCGCCCTGGTGCTCAACGCCCCCGAGGACGAGGCCCAGATTACCGCCGCCCGAGACAAGGTGCTCGCCTTGGCCGAACGCTTTCCCCTGCCCTATAAAGGCTGAGAAAACACCCGATAAACAATCTGAAGAAAGAATTGACCCGCAAAGGGGGCCGAGGTGATATATAACGTTTATAAAATAGCGTTATCCCTTGTTACCCCGTGTGGGGGTCATCTTAACCCAAAAACAATTCTCCCGAACTATCATGACATACAAGAATCATACCCTGCCCCGTAAGGGCTTCACCCTCATCGAGTTGCTTACCGTTATCGCGATTATCGGTATCCTCGCCGCCATCATTATCCCGACCGTGGGCGCTGTCCAGAAAAAGGCCGGGATGGTGAAGTCCTCCAGCAACATGCGCCAGATCGCCACGGCGTACAATAATTTCTCCTCGGGCGGCTCCCGTACCAAGACCATCAGCGATGGCACCTGGAGCGACGCCAATTCCACCCAGGCCAGCGATCAGAAGCAATGGGCTCAGGTCCTCGCCTCCAATGTCGACCTCAATGACGCCTCCCTGTACTTCATTGACCGTGCCGACGACGTGTCCGGCATCAGCATCCCACGCGTCATCCTTGTGGAAGACGACAACGGAGCCTACGAGCCCGGTGATGAATGGGACGAGGTCGACGCTAATGTAGTCAGCTACGCCTTTGTCGTCAATATGAGCGCCAACGCCCCAACCTCCACCACTCCGCTCCTGTGGACCAAGGGTCTGCAGGTTGACGGTTCGTGGGAAACCGGTGCCCCTTGGGGTACGGACGGTGGCCACATCGCCTTCATGGACGGCCACGTGGAATGGTTCGATAAGAACATCGACGACCGTCTCGTCGGTGGTAAGAATTCAGGCAATGCCGGTCAGGCAACCTCCAGCATCGCCGACGCCATCAACACGAACTCCGCCGCTGGCAAGTCCGCCAAGTACTTCCCGGTCAACCTCAGCGAATAAGCCTGTCTGACGTTTTAACACATTTCCCCCCCAGAGGCCCGGCTATTTGCCGGGCCTCTTTTTATTTTCCGGGCATTGACGAACCGGGGCAAATGCCGGAAACTGTCGGGATCGTTACGTTCTAATATCCATGTCAGCGACCACTTATATCATCGGCCACAAAAACCCCGACGCGGACGCGATCTGCTCGGCCATCGCCTACGCGGCGTTTAAGCAGGCGGTCGGTGAAACCGGCTACGTGGCCGCCCGCTGCGGCAACAGCAACGCCCGCATCGACGCGATCCTGAACAAGTTCGAGACCCCCCTGCCGCGATACGTGGGCGATGTCATCCCGCGCGTGGAGGACATCATGCGCCGCGACGTGCACAAGACCCATGTCGATGCCACCTGCGCCGAGGCGCTCGACCTGATCGACCGTTACGACATCCGCGCCCTCCCCGTGGTCGACGACCACGAGCATGTCGTCGGCGTGGTTTCCGTTTTCGACCTGGGCGAGTTTTTCATCCCCAAGCCCGCCGAGCCGCGCAAGATGCGCCACGTCCACACCAGCATCGACAACATCGTCAAGGCGCTCGACGCCGACGTGATCAACATGGTCGATCCCGAGCGCGTGGAGGACCTGTTCGTGCGAATCGCGGCCATGGACCTGCGCTCCTTCGGCAAGTTCACCAAGACCGAGGACATCAACCCCGAGCAGAGCATCATCATCGTGGGCGACCGCTACGACATCCAGCAGCGCTCGATCCAGAGCGGCGTGCGGCTGCTCGTCGTCACCGGGGGCCTGGAGGTGGACGAAGACGTCATCTCCATGGCCAAGGAGAAAAATATCTGCCTCATCGTCAGCCGTCTGGACTCCGCCACGACCTCGTGGATCATCCGCACGGCGACCGAGCTGGGCCCGCTCGTGGACAAGAACGTGACCATCTTCGACCGGGAGGAAAAGCTCAGCGTGGTGCGCCGCCGCATCGCCCAGAACAACGCCACCCTCTTCTGCGTGGTCAACGACGCTGGCCGCCTCGAAGGCATCTTTTCCAAGACCGACCTGCTCAAGCCCGTCAACACGCGCCTCGTGCTCGTGGACCACAACGAGCTGGGCCAGGCCGTCAACGGCGCAGGCGAGGTCAACATCGTCGAGATCGTGGACCACCACCGCCTCGGCAACCCGCCGACCTCGCAGCCCATTTTGTTCCGCAACGAGATCATCGGCTCGACGTGCAGCATCATCGCGGAGCTGTTCCGCGGGCGCGGGCTCGAACCCAGCCCCCAGATCGCCGGGGTGCTCATGGGCGGGATCATTTCCGACACGCTCAATCTACAAAGCCCGACCACGACGGAGCGCGATGTCTCCCTGCTGCCGTGGCTCTCAAAGATCGCCGGGGTCAAGACCGACGACCTGGCCAACCTGATTTTCACCGCCGGGTCCATCGTCGTGAGCGAGTCACCGGAAAAGGTCGTCACCTCCGACTGCAAGCAGTACGATCAGGGCGAGCTGCGCTACTCGGTCTCCCAAGTCGAGGAGCTGGGCTTCAACAATTTCTGGAAAAAGTCCGCCGAGATCCAGCAGGCGCTCGCCGAGTACCAGCAAAAGGAGGGGCTGACCTTCTCCTGCCTGCTGGTCACGGACATTAACACCCAGAACTCGCTCCTGCTGGTCGAGGGCGACGAGGCCTGCATCGAGCAGATTTCGTTCTCCCCGGTGGGCAGCTCGCATCACATCTTCGAGCTGCCGGGTATCGTCAGCCGCAAGAAGCAGGTCATCCCTTACTTCTCGAACCTGCTCAGCGGGCTTGGCGTCCACGCCGGGAGCTGAATCCGGGCCCGCTGGCATGCGGACGGTTTTATTTATTTAACCACAAAGACACAAAGCGCTGTCGCTGGTTGCCGGACGGTTTGCGATGGCAGGACGCAAACGCAAAAAGCGATTCCCCCCAATAAGGCCGGGCTTTGTTACTTTATTTCCCCAACGACAGCGCAGATAAGGCTAGTGGCTTTAGAAGTCTGCGGCCAGCGAAGGTGTCGTGAAGAAACAGCGACAGCGCTTTGCGCCTTTGTGTCTTTGTGGTTAAATAAAAATGTCTCCGGCGAGTCCGCACCTATTCTTGCCGGGAGAAAATCCCCCTGCCACTTGAAATGCGTCTCTATCGGGGCGTTATTCTTTCCACTCGCTCCCGCCCGTGGCGGGAGTGTATGTTTCCCCTTATGGAGCTTGAACGCAAGATCATCGAGGCCCTCAGCCGGGCCGACTACGTCCCCCTCAACCAGCCCGATCTGGCCAAAGCCCTCGACCTGAGCAAGCGCGAGAACAAGCAGTTCCGCCGCACGCTGCACAAGCTCCTCGACGACGGCCTCGTGGCCAAGGTCAAGGGCGACCGCTTTGTCCTGCCCAAGGACGCAGACCTGGTCAGCGGCACCATCAAGTTCCGCCAGAGCGGCCGTGCGCTCCTGTTGCCCGACGCCCAGCCGGGTAAGCCCCCAATGGAGCCCCTCACCATCCTGGCCGAGGACACCGGCGTCTCCCTGCACGAGGACAAGGTGCTCGTGCGCCTCTACAGCGATAAGGACCAGCGCCGACGCATCCGTGACCGGCGCTTCCGCGCCAAGGAGGGCGAGACCCTCGCCCGCGTCATCCGCGTGCTCCACCGCGCCCACCCCACCCTCACCGGCACCCTCAAGCAGTCCCGCACCTACCACCACGTGGTGCCGGACGACCCGCGCATCATTCACGACATCCTCGTGCCCCCGCCCGAACGCGCCGAAGTCTTCCCCAAGCCCCGCGAGGGCGACAAGGTCGTCGTGCGCCTGCTAGAATGGAAGATGCGCCACCTCAACCCCGAGGGCATCATCACCGAGGTTTTGGGCAAGACCCACGAGCCCGGCGCTGAGTTCAAGGCCATCCTCCACAAGTTCAAGCTGGAGACGACCTTCCCCGATGCCGTGCTCAACGAGGTGGCCGACATCCCCGACAAAGTCAGCTCCCGCGAAGCCAAGGGCCGCATGGACTACCGCAAAAAGTTCACCCTCACCATCGACCCGGACGATGCCAAAGACTTCGACGACGCGCTCTCCTTCGAGGAAACCGGCAAGGGCGGCTGCCGAATCGGCGTGCACATCGCCGATGTTTCCTCGTACGTGAAGCCCGGCTCCCAGCTCGACAAGGAGGCCCGCCGCCGCGGCAACTCCACCTACCTCGTCGGCTGCGTCATCCCGATGCTCCCCCAGGCCCTCTCCAACGGCATCTGCTCGCTCGTGGAGGACGAGGACCGCCTGACCAAGGCCGTCTTCCTCGATTTCGACCGCAACGGCAAGCTCACCGGCACCGCCTTCGCCAACACCGTCATCCGCTCCAGCAAGCGCCTGACCTACCGCCAGGCCTACGCCTTTCTCAAGAACGACGACATCGCCGAGGTCCGCGGCACCCCGCTGCCCCCCGCCCACCAGACCGGCTCCACCGGCCGCGCCCTGACCGAGGTCGACGACAAGGAGATGGTCAAAATCCAGCAAACCATCCGACGCTTCTGGGATATCGCCTCCAGGATGCGCTCCGCCCGCATGGCCAAGGGCAGCCTCGACCTCGACATGTCCGAGGTGAAAATCTTCGTCGATGAAAACGGCTACGCCGACCGCATCGAAAGCATCGAAAACGACGAGAGCCACCAGCTCATTGAGGAGTTCATGCTCGCCGCCAACGAGGCCGTGGCCAAGGCCTTCTTCGACGCATCCATCCCCTATATCTCACGCGTCCACGACGAGCCCGACCCGGACAAGCTCTACGAACTGCGCGACCACATGATGACGGTCGGCATCGCCGTGGGCGACCTGACCAACCGCCCCGAGGTCACCCGCCTGCTGACGAAGATCAACGCGCACCCGCAGAGCTACCCGCTCAAGATCCAGTTCCTGCGCAGCCTCAAGCAGGCCTGCTACCGCGCCCAGGCAGACGGCCACTACGGGCTCTACAAGACCTTTTACGCGCACTTCACCTCGCCCATCCGCCGCTACGCGGACCTCGTCGTGCACCGCATCTTCGACTTTTACCTGGCCAAGCACGGGCTCGACACCGCCCCCGCCCGCGCCTCCATGAAGTACTCCAAGGGCGACCTCGACGGCATCTCCGACCACCTCACCATCACCGAGCAGAACTCGACCGAAGCCGAGCGCGAGTCGGTCAAAATCAAGCTGCTGGAGTTCTTCGAGCGCGAGGCCGCGAAGAAGGAGCCCTCGGTCTTCGAGGCCATCATCACCGATGTGAAAAACCATGGCATGTTCATCGAGCTGACCGAGTCGCTCGCCTTCGGCATGGTGCACATCTCCACCCTGCGCGACGACCTTTACACCCTGACCGACGACGGCACCGCCCTCCAGGGCCGCCGCCGACGCAAGAAGTACGTGCTGGGTCAGACGATCAAGGTCGCCGTCGAGCGCGTGGACCGCTTCAAGCGACAGATCGACTTCCACATCGTCGAAGAGGACCCCAAGCTCGGCTTTGACTCCGTCATGCAGCCGCCCGTGTCCGCCACCTCGTTTAAGAAGAACAAAAAAGACTCCGCCCGGCGCGACAACACCGCCGCCCGAGACGACTCTTTCAAAAAGGACAAAAAGCAACGCCGCAACCATCCCAAGAAGAAGCGCAACCGATGAAACACTACGATTACCAGAAGCAACTGCACACCCTGTGGACCAAGGCGGTCGAGCAATACCAGGCTGGCCAGCGCGGCTCGGCCACGTACTTTGACGAGTATGAGACCCAATGGCTGCGCGCCAACGGCGTCACCCCGCAGGAGATCTACGACTTCGCCGAGGACTACGTCTCCGGCGGCGAGCCGGACTTCGCCACCTTCGCCATGATCTGCGACGTGCGCCGCAACTATTTTTTGGAAAAGCTCAAGGGCCAGATCAGCGACAAGAAAGTCGCCAACACCAGCTACACGCCCAAGGACGCTGAGGTGGACGGCATTCGCTGGCTCCCGCGCATCATCGAAAAAGCCAAGGCCAAGCTCCACGGCGAACTCGACGACGACACCATGTACGGCTGCGGCGGCGACCGCGCGTTCTTTAAGGAGCACGACATCCACCCCGCCGAGTTCCTGCGCGTCGTGGCCGAGCACGAGGACAACGACCGCGCCATCATCGACTGGGTCAAAGCCCGCCGCGCCAGCGCTGTTTAGTTCGTTTGAGAGTTCCTGGTTTGAGAGTTTGAAAGTTGGGAGAAGCGACAGTAGGACCCGCTACCAAGCGAACTCTCAAACTTATCTACAGCAGCTCCGTCTGCTCGGACGCGCTCGGCAGGAACTCCGCATAGCGTTTTTCCCAGTCGTCGAGCTTCTTCAAATAGGCGTCGGCGTTGTAGGGGCAGGTCTTCGGATCGAACTCCTCCAGCGGGCGGGCGGTCTGCCAATCGGGTGCACGCTTCTTGTCCCCGTAGGTGAGGAAGTACGCCACCTGCTCGCCCATGCGCGGCTGCGGGTCCATTTTTAACGCGACTTCCAGCGCGGCGCGGCGCGGCTTCTTCGAGGTCTCCACGCTCTTGAGGTAGGCCTCGGGATTCATCGAGAGGTACTCGCGCTTGGCGAGGTCCTCGACGGACATTTCGCCGGCTGTAATGGATTTTCGGTACGCGTCGATCAGCTCCTGCGGCGAGGTGTCGCTCATCCCGAGCAGGTGCTGGATGAGCTGGTCGGTCAGGGCCTTCAGGTAGGGCTCGATCCCGCGCGAGCGCAGGGCGGAGCCACGGATGCGCAACTGCTCGCCGTCGTAGAGGGCGTAGTTTTTGGCCTTGTAGCAGAGCATGGCCGGGTAGCTGCCGTCGTACTCCAGGTCGATGCCCACCGGCAAGTCCCCCGCCACGCGGGCCAGCAGCCCCTCGGGGTTGTCAAAGTCCGCCTCCGAGCTGACGTAGATGCCGTCCGTGTCGGCCTCCAGCACCGTGCAGCCCTCCTGCTCGAAGGCCTCGATCAGCTTCACCAGCAGCTCGCGTCCGCGCCGCGTGACCTCGGCGGCCAGGTCGCTGTCGGCGAAGCGCGCCCCTCCGAAACCGAGGTAGCCGTAAAAGGAGTTGATGAGGATTTTGAAGCTCGCCTGCCGCGCCTGGTACTCCGCCCGCAGCTCCGCGCTCTCGGCCTCGCGGGCGAGCGTCTTGTAGCGCAGGCGTTCGGCGCGCAGCTCCTTGAGCATGGGAATAAAAATCCCCAGCGTGTCGCCCGCCGGGTTGCGCCCGATGTGCAGGAGCAGGCTCGGGTAAAGCGAGGCCACGTCGTAGTGGAGCACGTGCTTGTGCACGCCGCTGACGAAGCTGCGCGAGTACGCTCCCTCGAACGCGTTGACCGCGGGCGGCTCGGGCAGAGCCTGCCGAGCGTGGTAGTACTTTTCGAGGAAGAGCAGGTCCACCTTGCCGCCGGTGCCGCGCAGGCACGCCTCCTGCAGAGTCATGGGAAAGCTCTTGATCTGGGCCACGTAGGTGGGCAGGAGCAACGCGGCGATCCCGGCGGTTTCGCGCAGGTCGTCCCCAAGGTAGCCGAGGAAGGTCTCGCGGTCGTCGGCGAAGGCCTTCTGGATATCCTGGGCCTTCAGGTAAGTGCGCGTCTCGCGGTCGGAAATGCCCAGATGGACGGCCACCTCCTTGAGCGAGTACGAGGCCAGGTCGCGCGTAGTCACATCGTAGACCTGGATCATCAGGTACGTGTCGAGCACGGTGCGCCCCGGCAGATCGCAGCGCGGGAAATCGATCCAGCGTTCGGCGATGCGGATACGGCTGTTGCGCCACGACGCCTCCTGCCCGAAGCGCCCCCAGCGGCACGGCACCTTGAAGCGCCGGAAGCGCTGCCGCAGATAGTCCAGGTCGAACTTGAAAATATTGTGCCCCTCGATCACGTCGGGGTCCAGTTCCTCCAGCGCGTCGTTGAGCGATTTCAACAGCTCGCGCTCGGCCACGTCGGTCATCTCCTCCAGCAGCAGATAACGGTTCTCGCCGTCCATGCGCAGCCCGATGGCCAGGACGCGATCCTCCTTGCGGCGCGGGCTGGGGAAGCCGCCCTCCTCCGAGCACGCCGTCTCGATATCGAGCTGGAGCCGCCGCAGCTGCCCGAAGTGCAGCCCGCCGAACAGCCGCTCCCGCGATTGCAGCAGGTACTGCTGCTCAAAGGGCTTGATGACCACCGTGTCCTCACGCGGGGCCTCTTTGATAAACTCCAGATACGCCGCGAAGTCCTCGAAATGCGCCAACCGGTCAAACGCGCCCGCGCCCGCCAGCGTCTCGCCCTCCCCGCCCCGGCTCCACACGAAGGGCTGCCACGGCGCCGTTCGCACCGTGCGCGGCTCGCCGCCGGTGGCCTCAGCCAGGTGCATCACGCCCTCGGGGTCGACCCACAGGCCGCACAGGGAAAGTTTTTCAGGGGAATCTGCCATGCTCCGCCCACGCTGACCGCCCGCCCCCGGAAGTTCAACCCGGAAGCGCCCCCGCCGCGACGTTTACCAGCGGCGGATACGCCGTCACGGGTCTCCTATCGTCCAGAAGTAAGCCCTAGGTTCTGTACGCAAACCTATGAGCATATCCATAGTTTGATAGCGGCCAGCTGTGCGAAAGCGATGTAGTGTCGTGCCCTTTTGTCGTATCGGGTGGCGAGTCTTCTTGAGTGTTTGAGCTTTGCGATGAGGTTCTC
>JAUTCS010000133.1 GCA_030673825.1 Verrucomicrobiota bacterium JB024
ACCCCGCCCACCCCTGCTTCCAACCCCGCACACTCTGGTCCCTCCAGAACGCCTTCACCGAAGCCCTCAAAGGCAACCTCAACCTCCTCCCCACACGCACCGAGAAGCTCCACCAGTTGCTCGACGTGCAGGCCGGGGTCAACTGAGAGGCAGTCGGAGAGAGCTCAGAGCCCAGCCAGGGACGCCCCCGGAGCCGTGCATCAAAAAACGCCCCGGCCTCAAGGATGGGCGTTTCTTTTTTAGCCCGTTATCTCAATCGGACCGTTTCGGACAACTCAGGTAGTAGACCTTAGAGAAAGATGTATTCTGGTGCGGAATTCACGGCTCTCCTTGGGTTTCAGATACCTCAAGCCTGTAGTTTCCGGGGGGAGATGGAGGTTGGGTGCGTTGACCATCCAACTCATGGGCTCGAGGCAAAGGCAATCGGGCGCATCGGGCGGCGTCCAGAGGAACCAGTGTCCAAAGCCTTCTCCAATCTTATAAGTGACCATGAGGTTATCCTTGGGAAACTCCAGTATAGCACCTCGGAAAAAGCCTGCGCCGTTCTTTTCCGTAGTGGCCGGGACATGACAGCTGATAGACGCTCCGGTGAGCGGATATGGGTGGATGAAGGGATGTCCACTGGTAGCGAGAGGGAAGGGAGTCTTTCTCCCGGTCGGGAGGCGCGAGCCGGGACTGAGTTCCCATCCGTCCTGCGCCGCTGTGATACGAAGACGGGCTTCCGCAGACGGAGGCACGGAGAAAGCCGTGTGAAATCCGAGTCCGTAGGGCTGGGGAGCCGCACCGGCCTCAGCCAGGTTTTGTAGACATACTGTTTGGCGGACCTCGTCAGGGAAAAACTCATGAGTGAGCTTGATGTCAAAGCGGTGCGGATAACCCGTGTAGGTGGGATGCGCGGAGCTGTGGGTGAACGTAAGGGTGGCAGTGGCGGGAGTGTAGGAGTCACCGGTCGTGGTGTCAAAGGTCCACGGTTGATCGCGCGTTATGCCGTGGATGTGGTTACCGCGCCCAGGCTCGTTCAGGGGAAGTGTATAGTTGCGTTCTCTCCAGCAAAAACGTCCGGCTGCGATACGGTTAGGTGGAAACAGAAAGGGGATGCCATGCCGCTCGGGTTGACGCAAATAGTCTTCGGGTGTTGCCGGGTAGTAGAGGATATCCCGATCAGTTCGCACATGACAGAGCCGGACGAGTTGACCGCCTCTCTCGGGCGCAAATTCTGCGTGCCAATGCGGTGTATCGAAGTTGCGGAACACGGGATATCCAGATGGCATTCCGATCAGCGTGCAGTGAACTGAAAGTCGTCGAACGAAGCGCGCCCCGAACTGCGCGATTGGGTGAGCAGGACGCGGGCCGATGCGGCGTTTTTCGGTGATTGCAAAAGGAGTCGGAAGGGGTGCCAATCCTGCCAAAGCCCGGGCTCCACCGTGGCTTCGGTCACAGCAAGGCTTTGGTTGGAGGCGTCGAACCACTCGATGGCAATGCGCACATTGGCCGTGTTATCCAAGCGGAGTCGCAGGGCGAGTTGATAGCCCGCGCTGCCTGACACCGGAAACGGATCACTGGCCCAGCCAGTGTCTTTGTCGTAGGATTGTGCGATGGAGAGGGCATGGCTCCCGTCATAGGGAACGCGGGTTTCGAGTTCGAGCTGGGCGTCTTTCGGTTTGATCCGGTGCCAAGCGCGTGGTGAGGGGGAGCTTTCAGGAGGAAATAGCTCCTCCGCAGAGGCGTTGGCAACGAGGTTCTCCTGTCGTGGAGGGGAAAGGACACAGTCGCGAAAAACGATTTGTTCACAAATGCTGGCTCCGGCCCCGGGAATGTCGGACACACGGGTTCTTCTCAGGAAGGCGATTCGGGCGCTGGTCGCATTGGCGGGAGCTGTCGCCTGAAAGGAAACGAGGCGATGGTATTCAAGTCCATTGAGAACCGGGCTGGTAGCGCGCTTAATCTCCCGGCCATCGGAGTCCTGCCAGAGAATAGCCAAATGCGTATTCCCCAGCGCGTTGTCGAGGGATACGATGGCGGAGAGAGCATAGCGGCTGCCTGGGTGAACAGGGATACTGGCACGGGTCATCCACCCAGCCCCGGCCGCTGATGGAACGGGTATGACCAGATGATCATCGCTGTCGGCAGATGTCTCAGGTAAATCAAGAGGCAGCCAGGCGTCTGAAGCTTGGAGGCTAATATTCCACTCTTTCTCGTTCTCGATCGGTGCCGGGCTAGGGGAAGGACGTGTGGTGTCGACCTGCACAGGCGGGAAACGGGGGATCTCCGGTCCGGGAAACGGGGCTCGCGGGACAGAGGCAGGCTGAGGTGATGCGATGGTGGAGGTGAGCTCCGCCTGAGAGAGTGTAAGTTGATCGAACCAACTGGAACCACCCGATTCCGTGCGGTACTTGCGACCAGCGGTGACACGGAACGAGGCTGCGTTGGGAGGAGGCGTCGCCGTTAGGGTGACGAATGTCCAGTCGCGCGTGCCGTTGACGGCTGGCGAGCGGTCGGTCTTTATCCATTTGCCGTGGGCATCGAACCATGAAAAAGCGATTTCGTTATCGCCCCACGCGTTGAGAGTTTTGATCCAGCCGGTAAGCTCATAGCTCTGTCCGGGTACAGCCGGAATGCGATCCTCAGTGATCCAAATGGAGCCATAGGGGGAACTGGTGGTCGAGGCGTCGATGCGTAATGAGAGATTACCATCTTTGGAGAAGGTATCATCCCAGGCGCCCTCAACATCGGCGGGGCTTTTGACCCAACCCTTTGGCACATCAGAACGGACAGAATCGGGAACCTCAAAAGATGAATTGGGGAGGGGCTCCGAATGCGCTATGAGCGGCACAAGGAGGGTGAATGCGAGAAAACCTGAACTGAGGGAGTACATGGATGTCTAAATGCCTGCGGAACTGGAAAGGAAGAAATGGTTTCAGTTTTCGGGCCGGAGTAATACGGCTCGAACCTCGTAGGGTTGCATGGAAAAAGTCAGGATGTTGGGAGTATCCGGTCCGGTGGGGGCATCCCAGGCAAGCGGGACGGTGTCGAGCGTCGGGACAATGGAATCGACAGTATCTACATCCCTGACAGTCGGATACGTGGCGTCGTTGAGGATGAGTGCGGATGGTTGCAGGAGGGCTTCTGGACTCTCGGAAGGCGTGAGACTCAGGGTGATGTCAACGGAGTGGGCGTTTTTGTTGACGAGCATGAGTGTCAGGCTGCCGTCGTCTTGACGAGCGGCTACCGCCTCGACGGTGTCGGCGTCGGAGGAGACGGCGATGAGTTGACCGCGCATGTATTGCCGATAGAGCCAGAGCGTGTGCCACACGGGGTAGATGACGGTTTTCCCCTTCTCCACCCACATGGTACCGAAGCCGCCGTTGAGGGTGAAATAGAAAAGCGAGTCCCCGCCAGCACTCAGGAAATGTCCGAGAACACTGGCCGCCCAGGCAGCACCAAACTGGGTCCGTATACGAGGGTCCGTTCCCTCGTGATAGCGCCAGCTCGTATTCGTTTCAGTGAGGAAAATAGGCAGGTGGTATTCGGGGGAGAGCTCTTCTGTCAGCGCCCGGTAGCGGCGGGCGATATCGCCGAAGTGTGCGGTGCGAGCCATGATATAGGTGTCCGGCGTATCGAAGGGCTCAGAGTATCCGTATTGATGATAGGAGACAAAATCGACTTCATCCGGGAGCGCCCGGAGGAGTTCTCCCGCCCAACCGGGGTTGGGACCCGCGGTGACAGGCCCACCGATCCGGATGCGCGGATCGACCTCGCGCATGCGATTGGCCACGGCTTGGTAAACTTTGATGTAGAATGCGTATGACCAGTCGTGGAGTTCCACTTCGTTGCCGAATTCCCACCAGAGGACGGGTTGCTTCTCCCAGGGGCCCGTTGTGTAATGGCGCACAATCTCCGCACAGTGTTCTGCGTAGGCGTCGGTATCATAGGGCTTGCGCAAGCGAGTGGCCTCAGCGTAGGTGGAGGCAGGCTTAAAAAACCAGGAGGGTGGGAATGACAGGCAGATCATGGGCTCGGCTCCGAAGGAACGGGCAGCGCCGATGATGCGATCCAACTGGGTAAAGTTCCATACTCCCGCGGCGGGAGAGGGCTCTGCCATATGGGTTTGAATCCGATAAAAGGGGCGGGGCGGAAGGCCGACATCAACATCAGACCGGTCGTCATGCCCTGCCTCAAGAAGGACTTGTGAGGGAGCTTGGTAGTTGGGGGCTGTGGACGAACCATTCCCGACGGATACGAACGAAGCCGGGATGGAACGCAGTGCCGGGGCTCCAGAATCGAGGTCGATATAAGCTTTGCTAGTGGTGTCTGTAGCGACAGCGGCTTCCTGTCGTTGGGCCAGTTCCTGAACACGAGCCTCGGATGACGCGTCGCCGGGTAGCAAGAGGGTCGCCGCGACGATGATAGGGATGGCGGTGCTATCGGCAGAGATGAACTTGATATCGGCGATGGTTTTTTCCGGATAAGGGTTGATCCAGCCGAAGCGGTACAGCCCGACCGAGGCGGCACCGTTGAAATGCTCCGCGACGACGTCACCCAGTGAGAGATCTCGCGGGCTCCACCACCCGGCCAGATGTCGTCCAAAGACAAAGGCTGACTCGCTGTAGCGGAGGTCTTCCTGATAGGTCACGACAAGACGGATCACATCTTCATCGACGGCAGCGTCCCAGGCACAGGCGCCTACGATATAGATGGCAGAGGCTTTGGCGTTGACCGGGATGGCTGGGGTTTCAAGTGGCAGCCAGGGGAGAGGTTTGCCGCGTAAGACGATACAGGAGGCCCCTGGGTTTTGGAAGTTAGCGGCGGGATCGATGATCTCGAAGGGAATGCCATCCCACGTCTGAATGCCGATGGAAATGCGCCTCATATCGTTGGCGGGGCCTTGGTCAGTCCAGCCGCCACGGTGATCATTGGCTACGTCGTCGGCAAAGCCCATGTTCACGGCGGAACGCAGGTTTACGGGCCGAAAGCTGTCTGATGAGGCCGTGGCGGCGAGCTGGACGGAGGCGATGTACGAAAACAGCAGGAGCGTTAATAGGCGCATGACAAAAAAGGAGCGGTACGAGGCCGACAGGCTTTGACGCTCACCGGAAATGAATCCTCGAATTCTGGAGATGCAACCAGAGGGCGAGGTGCGATGGAGAGACGTTTTAGCGAAGGCTGCGTTTGCGGCGGAAAACAACAAAGCCAAGAGCCACCAGAACCGACAGCACAGCAGTCGAAGAGGACGGTTCAGGAATGTTGCTCAGGCGGATTTCGTTGACCTGTGTGGGCGTCAAGATGCTGTCGTAAACGCGGAGATCACTGAGCTCTCCGTTAAAAATCGTCGTTTCGTCAGTTATGCTTCCCACGTAGAAGGTCGAGGTACTGCCAAGTGCAATGGTGCCGGGGCTTGCGGCTGCGTTATCCACCGTTCCGAAACCGATGCCGGATCGGGAAATAGAGGATTCGGAACTTTCGTCGCCGCGATAAAGTTGGAGATTGGAAGAGTCACCGGTGGCGGCTTCCTGTGCTGTCGAATTGGAGCGCAGCGACGAGGTCCCGTCGTATGAGACAGCGATAAATGTCCATTCGCCGGAGGTCAAAGCCGCCTCGGCATTGAACAAGGTAGTCGCGGACAGACTGGTGGGGCCGTTGATGGTGGCTTGGATTTTTCCACTAACCAGACGGATGGAAAACTGGTTGGTCGAATATCTCGTAAACGACGGATCGGTCCCTGCGGCAAACACGGTCTGGTAGCCGTTGAGGTCTGTCGATTTCACCCAAAAAGTGACGGTGAACTGGTTAAGCGTGCCTACATTGTTGTTTTCGCTGCTAAGCCAGCGGGAGCTGTAGGGGTCGGAACGGTTTGTGTTCCCTGTGAGATCAAGCACGTGGTCAGTGATTTTTATCTCGGTGGGCTTTGGTCCGATAGCGTTTATCGTCGTAAATGTGCCACCGCTGCTTGTCCCGGAGTTGCTATAGTCGCTGGTGAACTGATAGTGATAGAGCGGGTCGGGGGTGAGTTGAGCGTTGGCGATGGAAGTTGCGCCGAGTGAAAGCGCGGCGACCATCGGTACTCGGACTAATATCCTGAAGCGTTGGACTAGCATGTTCATGGCATTTGGATTTTTCATATGGGGTACGATTGAGGGTGCTTGGAGCGACCGGCCTTAACGACCTGTCCAAAAGAGATATCTCGACGAACCGACGCCTCCTACGTTACGAGGGATGCCGTCATCTGTGTCCGTGTCGGCGCGACTTTCCACATGTCCATCGAGGAATACGCAATTGGCTTTCCCGTTTTTGTCTGGATGTCCTGGCGTGGGACGGATGCCGGCGGCGGGGACAAACATGATGTTATACGGGACGACACTGCCGTTGTAGTTTCCGTCCGCAATTAATAGCGTGCGCGATGGATCAATAAACGTATTTAGCAAGCGGTCTCCGCTCCCAATGTGATTGTTGAAGCCATAGGTGCGCAGGAGATCGCTTTCCTCGCTGCCAGCCGCGTTTCGTTGGCTGGGGCAGCCTAAAACATCGCTCCGCTTGTCGTTGTTGACCATGACGGAGGGAAGGTATTCTCCGGCCAGCAAAGCGCTGTTCCACTGATTATTCGGATAGGTAAAATTGGCGTTTCCCTGAATACTGGAAGGAGGAAGTAAACCTCGATGGTCTTGGGAGTATAGAGTGACAGCCAAGTAGAGCTGGTGAAGGTTAGACTTGCAGGTGGTGTCGTGTGCGTTGGACCGCACACGACTAACGACCGTAATCGCGATAGCCATCAAGATACTAATGACGGTGATGACGGTCAGTAGTTCGATAAGGGAAAAGGCTGGGGTGACTTTTTTGAGGGGACGCATGATGGGGTTTGTCGTCCACGATGCAGGGTGGGTTTCTGGGTTATAAGATAAATGAAGAAGGGGTTTGTCCATTTATGGCAATTAAGACCAAATGAAGCACAAATCTTTTGCCAGCGTATTCGCCGCCTTTTTTTAGACAGAAACTTGCCTTTAAAGGACATTTCTGGGAGAACGGACATATATGGAAAAGGTGATTACTTTGGAGCCCATAGACTGGCAGAAATGCCACATAGACCTGTCGATATTCCGGCAGGGTCCCCCCAGTGAAAAAGGGCGTCACTCCGACATTTCCATCGATATACTCACCGCATGGCGATTGGACGAGGGAAGTGTAAAAGTCAAGATGCCGAAGACTCTATTATCCGCTGAGGCCGGGGAGTGGCTTTTTCTCCCAGCGGGATCGAGGCGGCAGGATTTTAGCAGCGACGCACGGGTTACTGTTTTTGGTTTTCGGATTTTTTGGGAAAGTAACTATCGCCCGGCTTTGGATATATCTCCCGGGCTTCACATACGCCGCGCCGCCCAGTTGGATGCAGCCGTGCGATCCTTACACTCACAGCTTGGTTCGCCATCCAGCTATACATGGCATTCGAGGGGGCTGAGACGGAATATTGAAGACAACCTGCTGATCGAAGGTGGCTTTCGCATGTGGTTGAGTGAGGCGGTACGCCTTTGGAGGCAGCACTTGCCAGACTTGGAAAACCAGCGAGAGGAGGATCCTCGTGTGCAGAGGGCCCTGCGCTGGATTATCAATCAGCCAGTGGATTCACCCTTGGTAGACATTGGCCCCGGAGCCAAGAAGGCGGGGGTAAGCCCACGCCACCTGTCTCGCCTTTTTTTGCAACACTACCACCAGACTCCGCATTCCTTCCATCAGCAGCGGCGGTTGCAGTATGCCCGCCAGGAACTATTGGCTCCGGGTTCACGCATCAAATACGTGGCCAGCAAGTTGGGCTTTAGCGACCTTTCCAAATTCTCTTCCTGGTTTCGACGACTGGAGCAAATGTCTCCCCGCCAATATCGTGCCCGCCAACTCGGATCAGACGGAATTTAAGCATCAGCCCTTGTCCTTAATTTGAAAGTTTTGTCCAAGAATAGGCACTGAATCTTATTGATGGAAACGGGTGCCAAAAACATACAAGGGTAGACATGGACCTCTTGTCTCCCTCCCCTGCCGTTTCTACGACAGATACCGCCGACACATACACCCTGAGCAATGCCCACCTGGAACTCGTGCTTGCTCTAGATGGTCGCTTGCTCCGCTTGGTTAACCGGAACATGGGACATAATTACGCCGGGAACGCCCACCTCTGGCGCGTATATTTACAAGAGGATAACGAGCTGGACATCGAAATCGCTCCGGCGACATTTCCCACTGGCCTCCTACCCCGACTTGTTTGCCATGCTTCCGATCGGCTCACGTTAACATGGCCCATGATCTGGCGCGATGGGCAACCGACGGACATTGAGGTCGAGATTGATATTCTGCTGGAAGAAGATGAGGTCCGCTGGGGGATTCAGCTTTCCAACCGTCAGTCCGGGGTGACTCTTCGCGAAGTCCACTTCCCTCTGATCGGCAACATGAACATGAACCATACCCCAACTCTCATCACGTCTCAACTCGGAGGTGATCGGATTCCAGATCTTCGCGAAAAGCTTGTTTCCAAACCCAAGCTTTACGTCACCTCAGACCATCTTTTCAGTGCGTTCACGTTGGAATATCCACACACGACGCACTTGAACGCTTTCACTTTCACGGGAGAGGGGGAAGGTCTTTACTTTGGGTGTCATCGGCATCCGATCGAGCCGACGGTTCATCAGTTCCGACATTATCCGGAGACAGCCGAGAGCGCTTCACCGGGTGTCGAGGCCGGATTCGTCCTTTTTCCGCACCTTGCCGCTGGAGAGGACCGGTGGACTTGTAAGGACTACGTGGTGTCCCCGTACTGTGGCACCTGGCACGTGGCGGCGCGTAAATACCGAGCCTGGGCGGACACTTGGTTCAGGAAGCCCTCTCCCCCCGTCTGGCTGCGGCGTCTGAACGGCTGGCAGCGTATCATCCTCCAGCATCAGTATGGAATCCGTCACTACAGATACGAGGATCTTCCCCAGATACATCAGGACGGTGCCCGCGCTGGAATAAATACCTTCCTGATGTTTGGCTGGCACCGGCGCGGAATGGATAACAACTATCCGGACTACGTTACGGATCCTAGACTGGGGACCGAAGAGGAACTACGGCGCGGAATCGAGGCCTTCAACCGTGAAGGAGGGCATGTTTTTCTCTATGCCAATGGACGTCTCATTGACACGACCAGCGAATATTACCAAACGATTGGCCGCCGTATCTCGATCAAGGATGTTTACGGAAACGAAGTGCGGGACGCCTACAAGTTTCAGGGGGCAGGTAATTTCAGCCTAACCGCCGCACGCACCTTCGTCATGGCCTGTCCCTCATCGCCCGAATGGTTCGAGCTACTGTGCGGACTTGTGGACAAGGCGATCGACTGGGGGTGCCACTCCCTGTTTCTCGATCAGATGGGAGTTGCGGAGTATCCCTGTTGCGACACTTCCCATGGCCATCCACCATTCTGGTCGGGCACGATGCAGCAGAAGGCTGACATCCTTCGCCGCCTGCGCGACTACATGCGCAAGCGCGATCCCAAGCTGGCGCTAGGTATTGAATGGCCCGCTGACATCACCGCGCAACACGCCGATTATGTGCACAACGCGGTTGGAGGGGAGTCCTTCATTGAATGGTTCCGCTATATTTTCCCCGAGGTGATTCTGACTGACCGCGAAATACGCGACGACACCAACGCTGAGTGGCTCGTGAATCTTTCGGTTGTGAAGGGACTTCGTTCCGACGTGGAAATTTATCGTTGCCGTAAAACGATTGCGGAAGCTCCCCGCTACGAGTCCTGGCTGATGCAGGTCAACACACTCCGTCAAAAATATGCGGAGCTACTGCTTGAAGGACGATATGTTGACACTGAAGGCTTTGTGCATAGCAATGCCACGATCATCGCTCGAGCCTTTCGCGATAGTGCGTCTAAAAACGATGACGGAGACCTATTGATTGTCGCAACCCAGCGGCATGCGGATGAGCAAATCGCAAAATTCACTGTGCCTGGTCTTACATTGAAGTCGTGGGATGGCATTGTGCCGCGTGGTAATGGAGGCACGAAAAACGCCTTGGTTGAGAGCGATTCGGAAGGTACAGAAGTGAGCGTAACGCTTCCACGAAACGCGCTGGTGCTGCTGCACTTTTCGAAATACTTACTAAGATGAGGCCGTAGTTTACCCTCGGTTTTTCACCACAATGGTCTTGGGAGGATTTTCTGTATGCTGAGCGCCCCAACGCTAGGTTCTGTACGCAAACCTATGAGCATATCCATAGTTTGATAGCGGCCAGCTGTGCGAAAGCGATGTAGTGTCGTGCCCTTTTGTCGTATCGGGTGGCGAGTCTTCTTGAGTGTTTGAGCTTTGCGATGAGGTTCTC
>JAUTCS010000134.1 GCA_030673825.1 Verrucomicrobiota bacterium JB024
ATTGCCGAGATCTTCTCCAACTACCCGGACGCAGAGGAAGCCATTCGCCACCTCTATGAGCTGATGGGCTACATGATCCAGCCCACCCGGGAGCATGCTGCCTGGGTGCTGTTTCACGGTAAAGGGGCCAACGGTAAGTCGCTGGTGGCCGGTGCACTACAGGCATTGGTTGGACCAACCGGATCCACCAGTCGTAGTCTTGGTACCATGGGCGACCAGAGCCGCAACAACCATGCTGAGGCCGGCCTGGTGGGTAAGCTGATGCTGGTGGACGATGACTTCCGCAAAGGGGCGATGCTCCCGGACGACCAGCTCAAGCGGTTGTCAGAGGCCAAGTTGATCACCGCTAACCCAAAGGGCTCGGCCGAGTTCAACTTTGTCTGCCGCACCACCCCCATGATCCTCAGTAACCACTGGCCACGAACCAGTGATAGCTCATACGGTCTTGAACGCCGGGGCCACATCTTCCACTTCAACCGCGTGTTCAGCGAGCAGGAGAAGGACGTCACGCTTCTGCGGCGCATCATCGAGACCGAGCTGCCAGGACTGCTCAACCATTGTATTGCTGGCTGGCGCAGACTGATGAGCCGTGGTCACTTCATCGAGCCTCAGAGCTGCCGCAAGTACAAGGATGTGTGGCTGGCCAACAGGAACGTACCCAGTAGCTTTATCTCCGAGCACGTCACCATGGATAAGACTCACCGGGAGTCGGGCATGCGATTGTGGGAGGCCTTCACCGCCTGGTCACAGGAGGCCAACGCAGGCTTCAAAATGGGCCGATACACCTTCTATGAGTCGATTGATGAGCTGCCCAATGTGGCCAAAATCAAGGTGGATAACGTCACTTATTTCACGGGAATACGCTTGGTTGACGTGGAGAAGTTGGGACTTTTGGCTGATTTACTAGATGAGGATGACACCATGGATGACCTTATCTGAATCCCGAAAAATCCAAATTCGAGCCTCTAGTAGATTAGGGGCTTTTTTATGCCCAAAATTCAGCATCGCTCAAAAAGTTCTATGAGTGAATAAACATTATTGAATGATGGATGTTTGTGCGACAAAACCGCAAGTGTTTGACATTGAAATCTACTTTACTACTTAGATTTTTCGGATTTCACCAGTTGTGTGCCCAAATGGAGCCGCCGCTACACCATTCGGGAGTAGAAATATTTGTTCCTGTATTAGATCGCGTTATGGAAAAATGTCTCTCATTGAATAATGTTATATAACTCAGAGACATTTTTTCTCCTGTAGGATCTATGCAAAAAAATAAATATTTCTACTCCCTTGCTTCTTGGACCATTTCTGGTAAATTTAGGTGAAGTGGATGGTTAGGTTATAAGTTATGATACCGATAGATAAGAACCAGCCAATACCCCCAGCAAAACGAGGCCGGATAGCCGGCAGTAGCTTACCCGCGCTACCCGACTTCCCGTTTGAGTTCATGGCCGAGGGTCGCAGCTTCACCGTACCCATGGCGGGTCGGAGCGCTGAGCGCATCAAGCAGACGTTCTGGTACCGGCTGAAGGTGGCGGTCAAGCGGAGTCAAATCGGTGATGGCTCAAAATTCAGGAGCCGCATCGACAACGAGGCGGGGGTAATCACCTTCTGGTGCGTCAAGTGGGTGCCTGTCACCGATAATTCGACGGCGGTAGATCCGCCCGAGCATTTGCGCGGGGAGGGTTGGGCTGACACACCCGCTGAACCGTTGGAGGACACGATTCTTGTCGATAAAGACCAACCCATCCCGCGCCCTCGACGTGGGCGGGTCAGCCGGGGAACCCTGGAGCCCTTGGACGAGTTTCCGTTTGCATTCATGGGCCCTGGTCGCAGTTTCGAGGTGTCGTTTGCTGATCGAGACACGACACGGGTACTCGATACGTTCTGGTACCGCTTCAAGCGCTGCGCTGTGGATGGTCATATCGGACTTGAGTCGAAGTTCTGCAGCCGGATAAACCACGACGCGAAAACCATCACGTTCTGGTGCACCGAATGGGTTCCTGCGCGGGAGGGCCATGTACCCATGGACCCTGGTCCGTATAATAACGGCGTTCGCGGCAAGGGATGGGACGACCCGGCCGAGGCCGAGCCGTTGGACGAGTTAATCTGAGGGGTTGAGGATCCGTTCCTGGTACCGACGCAGGGATCCCCAGCGGGCGTTGCAGTCCAGCAAGGCGGTTTCCCGGCGTAGCGCCAAGGCCGCCAGGTCACGGTAGGTCCCCCCTTCCCAGGCAGGTACAGGGCAGTCCACCATCAGGTGCTCGGGGATTGCCACCGGCACGTATTCAATCACGGTCGGCGGCGTTGCGGCGCAGCCCGCCATCAAGCTGGCGAGGTACAGCCCGGTCAAGGCATTCCATGGTTTCATCGGTATCACCCTCCTGCTGGGTTATTTGGTCGAGCGCCAGCAGCGCTTGGTCGAGCTGCAGACGGTTGTCGTTCATGTCGCGCTGTAGCTCGACCAGCGTTTCGTCCAGGGCGGTGAAGCGTTCACCCCAGGCCTCCGCCTGCCGGCGTTGCTCATCGCGCTCTTGGGTCACCTGAGCCAGTCTGTCGCCCAGCTGATC
>JAUTCS010000135.1 GCA_030673825.1 Verrucomicrobiota bacterium JB024
TCTGGGCTTACGCAGCCCAGACCCGCGGCAAGCAAGCTTGCATTTTCGATGCTGGCGCATCGTGTTTGCGCTTATTGAAAGCAGCGACGCTGCTTTCAATAAGCGCAAAACGAGAGCCTCAAAACTGGGTCGCCACCATGAAGGCGAGATGCGTCTGGTATCGGCGTTGCCATAAATAGCTGGACGACGGTTGGCCAGAGGATGACAGGGCCCGCCAGGATGCCGCCGAAAAGGAGCCGCTTGCCCTACTCCTTGAACGCGCCCCCGGCAGCGGCGAGCTGCTCGGCCTCAGGCTGGCCCATGAGCGCGGTGTGCTCCTCGCAGTAGCCGCGTCCGTCCTTGTAGTAGAACTGGTCATCGGGCTTCGTGCGGTCGGTCGCCCCGCAGATGCAGCAGCGGTGGAAGGGCTGCTCGGCTTCGACCCGCTGTTTGGCCTCGAAGGCGTTCCGGCGGGCAACAGCTTTGCGGCGGCGAAGCATGTCCGGCCCGAAGAAGAGGAAGAAGTTCACTGTCGAGGCCAGGATCATGAGGCGGGTGGCGGGCGTGCCAATCATGAGCTGGATCAGAAACATGCCCCAAACGAAAGCGGCCAGCCACTTGACCTTGGCCGGGATGACGAAAAACATCAGGAACTCGACGTTCGGATAGAGGTACGCGAAGGCGAAAAAGACCGACGGGAAGATCGCCGCACCCGCGATCATGTAGGGAGCGGGTTCTCCCAACCCCGCAAAAGAGGCGCCGATCATGGCCAGCACACAAATAAGGAGGTACAGGTTATAGCGAAATTCGCTCCAGGTGCCTTCCAGGGTACGCCCAATGAGGAAAAACACATACCAACCCAGGACCATGAAAATGAGCCCGTAATCCGGCGGGATCAGGACAAACGTGATCAGCCGCCAAAGCTGGCCGCGCAGCACAAGCTCGGGGTTCATGGTGAGCTGACCGGTGCCGACAAAGCCCATCGAGGTCAGGCCGTAAACCAACACCTGCCCCATGATGATCCAGAGGGTCAGGTTTTTAATGGCCAGGCCGCCGAAGCGGCGTTCCAGCCTGTCGAGAAAGGTCATGGTCAGGAAATCTCTGGCGGTTGCGGTGGGCGTAAAATGGCGCTCCCCGGGTCAGGGGACTCGGGGAGCGCGGCGGAAAAGCTTAAAAGTCCGTCAGGCGAAGCGCGCCTGAGTTCCCTCCAGCTGGGTATTTAGTGGATAAAGCGGGTCAGCAGCCGTCGGCCATTAGGCCACGGTGTAGGCTTCCAGGCGCTTGTCCACGCGGTTGGCCACGAGGGTGACGAACTGCGGGGTGCCGTTTTCGTACGGCACGGTGATTTCACCGGCGGTGAGCGGGCTGGCGTACTTGTAGAACTGGTAGCTGATGCTCAGGCCGTCCTCGTTGATCCAGTTGGCGGGGAAGGTCTTGACGCTCTCGGACACGTCGGCCAGCGCGACCAGACCGGTCTCGCAGCTGTAGGTGTCGGTGTCGCCACGGGAGAGGGTGACCATCTTGCCGGTTTCGCCCGCGACAGCGGCCTCGACGCCGGACTGGCCGCAGAGGAAGGCCTCGTTGGAGTCGGTCTGGGAGGCGGCATGAGCGGCGCAGCGCTGGGTGCTGCCGAGCACGGCGCACTGGACCTTGACCGCGAGGTGCTGCTCAAGCAGGTTGCGCAGGTACACGGCCGGGCCGCTGATGTTCGGCAGGGAGGCCATTTCGGCCGGGATGGAGGTGGCCAGGTAGTTGCCGTCGGTGTCGGCGAGGCCCTCGCCCACCACGACCTGACAGAAGGTGTGGGTCTTGAGGACGTGGCTGACGTGCTGGACAAAGGTATCCGGGTCAAAGGCGACCTCGGGCATGAGGATGAGGTGGGGCGGGTCGGAGGGCTCGTTGCGGCGCTTGGCCAGCGAGGAGGCCGCGGCCAGCCAGCCGGAGTGGCCGCCGCCGACTTCGAGGATGGAGACGAAATCGTGATTACCCTGGGCGGTGGCGTCGAGCGCCAGCTCCTTGACGGTGGTGGCGACGAGTTTGGCCACGCTGCCGTAGCCGGGGCAATGGTCGGTCACGGAAAGATCGTTGATGAGGGACTTGGGCAGGCCGATGACGCGCAGCTCCGAGCCCTTGGCCGCGGCCAGCTCGCTCAGGCGGGCGCAGGCTTCCATGCTCTCGCGGTCGCCGATCACCAGCAGGAAACAGATGTTGTGGGCGGAAAGGACGGTGAGGATACGCTCAAACTCCTCGGGGCGGCGGACCGCACCGCGGCTGACGCCGAGGGCCGCGCCCGGGGTCACGCGCAGGCCGCGGATGACCTGTTGGGACTCCTCGGCCAAATCGATGATTTCCTCGCTCAGGAGGCCGCGCAGGCCGTTGAGCCCGCCGTAGATTTCCTCGATGCAGCCGTGGTTGAGCGCCTCGGTGACGGCACCGGCGAGGGTAGAGTTTACGGTCGGGGTCGGTTCGCCGTCCTGGACGATCAAAATGTTTCCGGTGAGTTCTTCGGACATGTCTGTCTGGTGGTTTTGATGATTAAAAGAGTGCAACATTTGAGCAGGCCCAATGGCATTGGCAACGAAAAACACGCCGCGCTGTGCAGCCGGGGTGCTTCGGTCAGGCATTCTCTCTGACGACAGGCCGGGCGGCGGCGTGCTCCAGCGAGCGTACGAGGGAGTTCATGAGCCAGATCAGGCGCTCGACCCCGGCGACGAGCTGAAGCAGCTCGGCCTGCTCACGAGGGGCGGCCTCCCGGGTCGTCTCCACGAAACCCTGCCGCAGCCGCGAGAGGGTGTCGCTGCCGTCCTCGGTGATGCGCAGGGCCAGGGCGATGTCGTCGGATTCGCCAGACTCGACCGCGTCGAGCACGGTCAGGGCGGCGGCCTCGAAGCCCTCGTAGAGCCGCCCCCCACTGGTATCGCGGCGGCGGGCCAGGAGCTTGGCGCGGGGGAGGTTTTTGTAAAACTCGGTCTCCAGCGCCGCATAAATGTCCAGCCGCTCGTTGAGCAGGCCGACGCGCCGTACGGTATCCGTCGCAAGCGATTGATGGATAAGGAGATTCGTGTATCCCTGAATCGCCCGGTGCAGGCCCTGGGCGCTCTCGTGGATGCCCTTGGCCTCCTCCACGAGGAAGTTCGAATGCGGGTCCAGCCGCAGGTAACGGGCGAGCTGCTCGCCCAGGCGCGTCTGCTCCATCTGGATGAGGTCCAGGCAGGTCTCCGGCTGGGCTTCGCAGCGAGGGTAAAGGTACTTCGGGCGGCTGGCGTCCTCATCCACCGGCGGTGGGTATGAGCGGTTAAGCCATTGGGAGAGAGCGCCTTCCAGTGGCATGATGGCCAGGGTTGTGACCACGCAGTAGAGGAGGTTGGCCACCGCCATCTCGGTCGAGAGCGAGGTCGAAAGACTTTCCAAGAAAGCCGCCACCAGCGGCACCCCACCCCAGACCTCGACAAAAAACAGCGGCACGAGGATGACCGTGCCGATCCACCCGTAGTACACCTGAAACATCGCCATCTGCTTGGGCGTGCCCTTGAGCCGGAGGGTCAGCAGGTGGGTAATCAGGCTGGCCCCGAGGTTGACCCCGTAGATCGCCATGAGGGCCTCCAGCCGCCCCATCAGCCCGGCCTGTGCCAGCACGATGGTGACGAGGATGACGGCGTTGCCCGACTGGGCCACCACGGTCAGGAGCGCCCCGGCCAGGAAGACCAGCAGGTATTGCCCGGCGGTCGCCTCCATGATGTGTCGGAACCAGGCAAAGCTCTGGAAATCCTCCCCGTAGTCCTGGAGCGTAAAAAGCCCCGTGAACAGCAGCCCCATCCCAAACAAAAACCCGAGCAAGTCGCGCCCGCGCCGGGGCACCTGAAAGGCGTAGAGGATGCCCGCGATCCCCACCAGGTACGCGATGAAGAGGTTCAGCGGCAGGACGAGGAAAAAGATGAGCAGACAGGTGCCGGGGTTCGACCAGTTCAGCAGCGAGATGGCCCGCTGGCGCTTCATCAGGCCGCTGGAGACCACGCTGATGGTCAGAAAGGTGATGGCCGCCGCC
This sequence comes from Verrucomicrobiota bacterium JB024, assembly GCA_030673825.1. Taxonomy (GTDB): domain Bacteria; phylum Verrucomicrobiota; class Verrucomicrobiia; order Opitutales; family Cerasicoccaceae; genus Ruficoccus. The sequence continues at coordinate 4,025 of JAUTCS010000135.1, forward strand.
GTCTGGGTGACGGCCCCGATCCAGAAGCCCCACCAAGCCGCCCGCCAACGGGTCGAGGTCAGCCGCAGGAAAATCCCATGCAGGCGGCACCCGGTCAGCCGCTTCAAGTGCTGGTCGATGATCTGGATGCCGACAAAAAAGAGCCCCAGCCCGGCCAGGATGTACCCGATGATGAAAAAGAGCCCTTCTTCCACGCTGGCCTATCCGTAGGGCCCGTCCCGGAAAATACAACGCCAATCGTCGCCCGAAGCCATCGTCAACCCGCCGGGCAGATACACACCCTCACCCCGTGCCGGGAGAGAGGGCTTCGCCCGGAAAACCTGCCTGCACTCATCCGCGTCGGCTCATCTAGAAGCCAACCGCCACGATGATAAACAGGAAAAGCAGCACCAATCCGCCGAGCATGCCCGCCAGGACCAGCTTGTCCTTACCGGTGGGCTTAGGGTAATCGGCGTAGTCCTCGTGCTCGTAGTCAGCGGGGTGGACGGGGGCTTGCTGCTGTTTGGCGGTTTCGTCGCTCATACAGAGATCCTTGGGTTGGGGTTACTCCATAAATAAAACTTATCCAGCCATTATTGACAACCCGAAACCGGGGAAAGGACAGAAAATCAGCCCGTGCGGAGATACGACGCAAAAAGGGCCAAAATCACTCCTGGGACAGGGGATGAAAGAGAACCACGGATGACACGGATTTCAGGGATAACGGTCAGCATGGAGTCCCATCCACGCCATCGGTGAAATCCGTGGTTAAAAAAGCCCGAGAAGCAATAGGCTCCACGGGCTGGGGAAACTTAAAACCCATCTTCACCGCCCGGGGCGGCGAAACGGTTTTACAAAATGTCCTCGGGCACGTACTCGGCGGCGGCGGAGAAGACCTCGGCCAGCGGGGCGACGCGCTCGGCGAACCGGCCCACCTGCTTGACGGCGGAGCCGGTTTCCTCCTTCGCCTTCTCGATCAGGGCATTGATCTTTTCCTCGCCGAGCTTGAGGCGCGAATCCGCGCCCAAGCGGGCGGCGAGGTCGTTTTGCGCGATCTTGCCGGCCTTGAGGTCGCGGGCGGTGGCGAGGGCGTGCTCTTTGATGACCTCGTGCGCCTCTTCGCGCCCCACCCCGGCCTTGACCGCCTCCATGAGGACGGCGGTGGTCGAGAGGAAGGGCAGGTAGTGCGCGTTTTCCTTGGCGGTCATCTCCGGGTAAACCTCCATCTGCCGCAGCACCGTGAGGAAGGTCTCCAGCAGCCCGTCCAGCGCGAAGAACGCGTCCGGCAAGACCACGCGGCGCACGACCGAGCAGGAGACATCGCCCTCGTTCCACTGGTCCCCGCCCAGTTCGGCGGCCATGGTGACGTGGCCGCGCAGGATGTGGTGAAAACCGTTGATGCGCTCGCAGCTGCGGGAGTTCATCTTGTGGGGCATGGCGGAGGAGCCGGTCTGCCCCGGCGCGAAGCCCTCCGAGGCGAGCTCGTGGCCGGCCATCAGGCGCAGGGTCTTGGCCAGCGAGGCCGGACCGCAGGCGAGCTGGTAGAGGGCGCTCACCACCTCGAAGTCGATACTGCGCGGGTACACCTGGCCCACGCAGTCAAAGGCGGCGGGCAGGCCGAGGTGCTTGCCCACGGCCAGATCGAGCGCGGCGGCCTTGTCGGCGTCACCGTCAAAGAGGCGGAGCTGGTCGGTCTGGGTGCCGACCGCGCCCTTAAGCCCGCGCACGGGATAGTGCTGCATGAGGCGGTCGAGCCGTTCGAAGGCCAGCAGCAGGTCCTCGCCGAACATGCTCAGGCGCTTGCCAAAGGTGGTCAACTGCGCCGCCACGTTGTGCGTGCGGGCGGTGATGGGCAGCGCGGCGGTCTCGTCGGCCTTGCGGGCGAGGGCCAGCAGCGCGGCGGCGGTTTTTTCGCGGACCAGTTCCAGGCCGCGGTACACCTGAAGCTGCTCGACGTTCTCGGTCAGGTCGCGGCTGGTCATGCCCTTGTGCAGCTGCTGGTGCCCGGCGAGGTCGCAGAACTCCTCCAGCCGCGCCTTCACGTCGTGGCGGGTGATCTTCTCGCGCTGCTTGATGGCGTCGAGGTTCACCTGGTCGCGGACGGCCTCGTAGGCGGCGATCGCGCCATCGGGCACGCTCAGGCCCAGCTCGTCCTGCGCCTTGAGCACGGCGATCCAGAACTCGCGCTCGAGGATAATACGGCCGCGCGGCGACCAGATTTGCTTCATCGGCTCGCTGGCGTAGCGGTCGGCCAGCACATTGGGAATGCTCTCCATCCCCAACGATAAAAAGGGGATTCGCGCGGATTGCACGGCTATTTCTCGCCTAACGGTCTCTGTGCAAACGTTTCGGAAAAATCGGCCTCCCACTTGAATTATGGCGCGGGCGGGGGCATTATAGTTTGCCATGGCAAGAGCACGTCCGCAACTGATCCAGGCCCTCCGGGAAACCGCCCGGCAGATCGACGAGGGGTCGGACTATCACTGGGCGCATGCGGGCAAGTGCAACTGCGGCCACCTGGCTCAGGTCATCACCGGCCTGACCGCGAAGGAAATTTTTCAGCAGGCCCAGCAGCACGAGCTGACTGAGTGGTCCGAGTACGCCAACGACTATTGCCCCTCCAGCGGCGTCCCCATCGACGAGATCATCGCCCGCATGCTCGACGCCGGGCTCGAACGCCGCGACCTGCACCGGCTGGAGTACTTAAGCGATGTGCGCGTGCTCATGGCCCTGCCCGGCGGGATGCGCTACCTGCGCCGCAACCAGCCTGACGACGTGGCCCTGTACCTGCGCACCTGGGCCGGGCTGCTGGAGGCTGAGTACAAGGCCGCCCGCCGCGCCCGCGCCAGCCTGCCCAGCAATTACCCCGTACACGGGTTTTACCTGGCGTAAGGACGGGCGGCAAGCGGGCTTTACTCGTACCGGCGACCGTCTTTCTCCAGCCAGCCACCCGGCTCAGAAGCGGATTTGCGGTGGGTCCAGTGGACCAGGCCGCCCTTGTTGTTCCAGATGTACTCCCCGTAATAGCGAACCGTATCCTCGTTTTTCAGCCCCGGGATGCGTGGGGCGACGTCGATATTGTGCGCGATGAGGAGCGTCTGCCCCGAGGGCAGGCGCAGGATAAAACGCTGGTGGCGCGAGCCCTTCTCGTCGTCCGGCAGGACTTTTATCACGACGCCCTCGCCAGACAGCCAGACCTTGTTCAACCGCTGGCGGAAGGCCTCCTCCGCGCTGAGGGAACGCTCGCTGACAGGTTGCGTGACAACGGACCGCTCCGGTAAGGGAACATGCGACGCCGGTTGCTCGACAACGGGCGCAGGAGCGGCGGCTTGCGGCGCGATCTCCCGCATCACAAGCACCCCAACGAGCCCGGCCAGGGCCGCCCCGACGATCAACCCGCCCCGGGAAAAACCTTCCCGCCGATGAAACCATGACAATCGCGGGCGCTTCATTTTCATGCGGGGTTACGTGGGCGGAATATGCGAATCTGCTTGGCGCGAAAACATGTCCCTGCGCAGAACGCGGGCGATTGGGGCGCTACTTGATATAGTAGCCGCAGACTTCCCAGGCGCCGGTTTCCTGGTTGAGCATCGGGGTGAGGGTTTCGAGGGCGAGGTCTTCGCGACCGGCGAACTTCGTCTCGAACTGCACGACGATGTATTCCCCGGGAGGGGCGTCGGGTAGAGCGTCGGTGTAAAAGAGGGCCTTGAGCGTGCGTTTCTCGGCCTTGCCGAGCGGAGTACGCACCTGAGTGATCAGTTCGACCCACTTTTTTTCCGGGATCGACTCGCGGAAAAGCGGAGCGGTGGCGGCCCAGCTCTCGGCGTACTTGCCGTGGTCCACCAGCGCCAGCCAAGCATCCACCGCCTCGCGCCCGGCGATCTCACGGTCCGGCAGGGCCCAGGCGGGGGCGGCCAGGAGGAAAAAGAACGCGCAGACGGCGGACAGCCGCAGAAAACGGAGCGGGCGGGCGGGCTTCATGTCCGCCGAGCCTGCTCCGGGCCCGCCGGGGTGTCGAGCGAATTAGGGCACGTGCAGGGAGAGGGAGGACCGATACCAGCCTGCAAAGAGTTTGTCCGCGAAGAGGCACGAAGAAGAACGCAGAAGCGGCTGTTTTTCTCCCCTACTGCGCTCTTTGTGTCTTTGCGCCTTTGGGGTTAAACCCGGCTCCTCCCAGGAAAAAACGACTGGCGGCCACGGGCGATTTTCCCGCCGGGGGGAGGCTAAAATTATTCGCAATGGATACTCGACATTTGGCGTATTTTATCACACATATTACCCCGTCGATTAAACCGCCCGCGAGCGGTCCGATCCGGACCCGCGGACACCTTACTCAACGCAACACCACCTCCTTCAATTTCTTGGCTTGAACGCCCGGTTTTTGTGCCCGTGGTCGCATCCGTTGAGGAAGCGTAGTAGGTGGGGCGAAAATCGGCTGCGGACGGGGCAACGACCGTCGGGACTGCGTGATCGGCCAGCGATTTCCACACTGATCCACTATGTCCAGAAACGCTGTTTCTCTCAACTCCGGCGATAGCCTGATAAGCCATCACGCGGAGGTCCGTCCCAGCCCGATTCATGGCTGCGGCGTGTTTGCCCGGACGCTCATCCCGGCCGGAACCTCGTGGTGGAAAGCCACTGTCGATAACGTGCTCCTGCTCGGCCGCGTCCAACTCGAAACGCTCGCCGGCTCCCGCACGAACAAGACCATCAACGGCATCCTCAACGCGGCCCGCGTCTACGGGTACTACTCGCAACGGCTGGACTGCATCATCGTCTGCCTGGACAACGCCCGCTACGTCAACCACTCCGACGAGCCCAACTCCGGTGCCCCCACCGACGGGGACCCGCTGTGCTCGGTGGCGCTGCGCGACATCCTGCCCGGCGAGGAGATTCTGGAAAACTACGGCCACTACGACCCGTGCCCGTGGAGCGACCTGACCTGCTCACCCGAGGTGAGCGAGCCGCGCCCGCGCCGCCGGATGCTCCCCCGCGCCCTGGTCAAGGACGCGGCGGTCATGCCCGCCGCCGTCTTCCAGCCCAGCTGAGGCCGCACCTGCTTTTCTACGAAACGCCGGGCCCCTCGCCCGACGCTCGTGGCACACTCAAACAACCAACTAATCTAAAACCGCCCCGGATCGTCTGGGGCGGTTTTTTTGTACACCCGGAGGAGTTTGTCTCCGTCATTTTGCCTGTTTTATTTTAAACAAAACAGGCAATTTTTGCCGTTCATCGTCCCAATAAATTATATCGATTGATACCACGCATCGCCTCACAATCACCACCATGAAACGCCCCCTCTCCTGTTGCTTACTCGCTCTCACCTGTGCAGCCGCCGGACTGTCCGCCGACGAACGCTCGATGGCCAAAGAGTTTTCCGTCCCGGCGGACTATGCATCGCCGCCAGGCAGTAAACCTGCCGCCGATCCCTTCGCCCGCAATAGCCAGCAGCAAAGCAAAGACGCAGAGCAAAACCAGCAGCTCGCCGAGAACGCGAAGTTCGTCGATGCGCTCACGCTGGAGGGCGGTATCACGGGTTTGCAGATGATGCCGGAGGAATACCGGCTGAGCGAGGATCTGCTGGATGCCACGATCCGGGGCAATCGCCTGCTCGTGACAGGGATGAAAGGGCCGGACGACATCATCTTCGGCTGTATCGAGACGACCGACGGCGAAGTCACCCAAAACCTCTCGCTCGTCATGCCCATCACCGCGACCCGCGCGGGAGCCGACTACAACGGCACCCAGCTCGTCGTCAAAAAACTCGAAACAACCCCCAGGGGCGGCCAAGAAGCGCTGGAGGTAAATTACCTCTTCGGCGTCTATGGTCCGCCAGAGCCGCTTCTGCCAAATCAGGAGCGCCTATCTCAGATCAAAGTCAACGGCGAGACGATCAATCTGCCGCCAGCGTCAGCCGAGCCGGGCGATCCCATCGGGTCCAAGCGCGAGGTCAACTCCAAGATGGTGCTCCGCCGGAATCAGGTTTATGTCCTGAGCGGCTTGACCTCAGCCATCGTAACCACAGACGCGGACGGAAACGAAACCACCCGCAGGCAGGTCTGCACCTTCTGGGTGCTGTGGTGACGACGGAGACGTGTATCCAAGATTTGGATACAGTAGCAAACGGACTTTTCTTTTCTCGTCGTGTAGCGACGACGGATCGTTAGCCGTGGGTTTTAACCCACGGCAGGCGGACGATTCACATTTCTTCGTCGCGTCAGCGACGGTTGAAGCCCCTGAGAGAAACGTCGCTACGCGACGTGATATGACCCGCTTGTCACACCGTGGGTTAAAACCCACGGCTATTTCTGAAACATCGCTACGCGATGTCGCCGCAAACGTCCTCGCCAGATGCGGTGGCGGCGACGGTTATTTTAGCCCCCGTTGCGCTACGCGAGGGCGGCAAAACCGCCCCCTAGCTCAGGCAGCGGATGGCCAGGTCGCGCATGACAGCTTCCTGATCGGTGGAGCGACGGATGAGGTCCTCGAAGGCGCGCATGAACTCGAGCTGGAAGTCGATCAGGCGCTTGAGGGAGAGGTCGCGGGCGCCGGGGGCGATCTTGTTGCCCAGGTACCAGAGGTTTTGCGTAAAGACGTTGAAGGAAGCCTTGGTGTCGAAGTCGCCGAAGTGCTTGGCGTAGGTGCGGGCGGCACGGTCGAAGTCCGGCTTGGCGAAGCCGCGCGGGGTGAGCTTGAGCTCGCCGGCGTCCATGAGCACGCGCAGCTGGATCATGAGCCGGTTGCGGTTCTGCATGGAGGCGATGAGCGGGCGGGCCTCCGAGTTCGTATAAAAATGGCGGCGCAGCGCCTCCAGCGTCCACCCCAGGCTGAGCGAGAAAAACGCCTCGGCGGCCTCGAAAAAGTCGCCCTCACCAAAGGACGGAACGAGTTCGGCCACGAGGCCCTCGTCGATGTCGCCACCGGGCCCGGCGTAGGTGGCGAGCTTGCGGGCCTCTTCCAAAATGAGCCGGGTGTTGCCCTGGACCTTGGCCACGAGGGCGGCGGCCCCGCGCATGGAGAGCTTGGCCTGATGGGCAGCGGCCTCGGCGCGGGCCAGCTCAATGAGCGAGTCCTCGTCACTCGCCCCCTTGAGATCGCGAAAGTCGGCCGCCTTCTGGAACCACTTGAACTCCTTGCGGCGGCGGTCCACCGGAAAGGCGGTGATGATGACCTCGACCGCAGTGGGATCGAGCCCCTCCAGCACGCCTTGCAGGTCTTCGACGAGGGCCTTCGTCCCCTCGGCACGCCCGGTGACGGAGTCGGCCAGAAAATTCACGTCCTTGAGCCAGACGACCTTCTTGTCGCCGAACATGGAAAGCGTCTGCACCGAGTCGCGAAAGCGGTTCACGGCCTGCTCGACCTCGCCCACGTTCTGCGCGGTGGCCTCGACCGTCTCCTTGGAAAAGTCGTCGGCCAGGTCCCGTGTCTTTTCGGTAAAGAGTGTCCGCCCCTCCTGGGCGACGAGAAAATCGTCGTCCCCGCAGATGAAGGTAAAGGCCGGCCCGGACATGCCCCCGACTATGCCAAGCCCGCCACCGGGGGCGCAACTTCTATTTCCCGGGCTGTGCCCGGGAAAGTGGGATTCGTAAATGTGTAGAATTTATAGATTCGTAAATTTGAAAGCGGTGTGGATGAGCCTGGAAAACCCAGCTCCCTTTTTACGAATCTACGAATTTTAAATTGATGAATTTCCTAACCAGTTGATTCCGGGAAAAAATTGTTTCACAGTTAGGGGGTGTCCGTACGTTATCGAGATTACTACGAAGTGCTGGGCGTGAGCCGCGAGGCGACCCAGGACGAGATCAAGAAGGCGTTCCGTAAGCTGGCGCGGGAATACCACCCCGACCATGCCAAGGATAGCGACAAGGCTACCGCCGAGGCCAAGTTCAAGGAGATCAACGAGGCCTACGAGGTGCTCAGCGACCCGGCCAAGCGCGAGAAATACGACGCGCTGGGCAGCAACTGGCAGGCGGGGGCGAACTTCACCCCGCCCCCCGGCTGGGGCGGCCCCGGCGGCGTGCGCTTCAGCACCGGCGGGGGCACCCCGCGCGACTTCCACTTCGGCGGGACGGGTTTCAGCGACTTTTTCGAGCACATCTTCGGTTCCATGGGTGGGCGAGGCGGCGCGGGAGGCTTCGAGTATCAGGACTTCGCGGACGGGGGCGGCTTCGCCGAGGGTTTCGGCGCGGGTGCCCGGCCCCGGCGCGGGGCCGACCTGCAGGCGGACCTGCTCGTCTCCCTGGAAGAGGCCAACAACGGCTCGACCCGCGAGATCAGCCTCAAGCGCCCCGACCACGCCACGGGCGGCACCCGCGTGGAGACGCTCCGGGTGCGCGTGCCCGCCGGGGTACGCGAGGGCCAGCAGATCCGCCTCGCGGGCAAGGGCCGCGGCGGCCAGAACGGAGGCCCCGCCGGGGACCTGCTGCTCAACGTCAAGCTGGAGCGGCACCCGGACTTCCATGTCGAGGGGGCGGACCTGGAGTACGAGCTCGAAGTCATGCCCTGGGACGCCGCGCTCGGCGGCCGGTTCACCGTCCCCACCCTCAAGGAGCGCGTCGCCGTCAATGTCCCGGCGGGCTCACCCTCGGGCCGACGGATGCGGCTCAAGGGCCTCGGCATGAAAAAAGCCGACGGCTCACGGGGCGACCTTTACGTCGTCATCATGGTGGCTGTTCCAGCCGCCACCACCGACGCGCAAAAGCAGGCCTGGGAAGCGCTGCGGCAGACGTACTGAGGCCCGGTCCTGGCCGGGGCAGTGCGGGAAACCGCCCGGTGAGGGCCCAGCTTAGCGCCGGGCCTAGTCCTCCGTCGTCATCAGACTGTGGATGCGCCTCAGGGTGTTCACGTTGCGGATGGTCATGGCTGTGTAGAGCCGGGAGCCGACGAGCTTGTTCAGGCCACAGCGGGCTACATCGGCCCGGGCAATGGACACCAGCACGGCACCGGGCACGTAAATCGTGGTAGCGAGGCTGGGCTTGAGCGGGAGCTGGTCGAGGATGTCGGGCGCGTCGATCTCGTCCCACAGAAAGAGGACATCACTCTTCATGGCGGTTCCATTCTCCCAGTGCGCGGGCAAGGCCGTGTACACGGCCTCAATTTCGTTCCGGCTGCGCACGAGCACAGGGATTTTCAGGCCAAAGTCCGCCTGGATCGCGGTTTCCAGGGTTGCGGAAAGGTCCGCGCTTGTACGCCCGTCGGTGGAGAAGATGACGTTGCCCGAGTTGATGTACGTGGCGACAGCGGTCATTCCCGCCCGCTCGAAGGTCCGCCTGAGCCGAGGCATCTCTATCTTGTTGTTGCCACCGACGTTGATGCCCCGCAGCAGGGCCACATAGGTCATGGGCGCTTTTTTAGACTCAGACATACGCAACTGCCTCACATAAAAAAGCTTATGCTTTCCGCCATTTCGCGGCAGGCTGGCCGGATCTCCGCAGGCCAGCGGCGGATTGTCCTTTGGCACAGGCCCGGGTTATTTTCCGGCGGGTCCTTGTGACCAGATAAAATGAAGGCGGAGCGCCTACCCCTAAACGCTCCGCCATTTGTTTTCTACTTTATCTCGTTGCTTGTTACCCCATCTCCCGTAGGAGAAGTCGTAAAAGTTTATACTGCCCATAGAAGTGATTTTTCGGGCTAAGTCAATATATCTTTTAAATTTTCTTCAGATTTTTTTGGCGAGCCCCTGAAAATGTAAAAATATGATAATACTACACATTCTGGTTACTTTTTCGAAAAATCTGATTTAAATTTCTGGGTAAACTTATACTAGATGTCCAGCTTAGATCGTGTGGGTCTAGCCATTCGGATTGTTTGTCATGCTTGAGGGATTATTTTGGATTTTCATCGCTGTGCTGATTGGGGTCCCCGCTTCGCTGGGATTTTATCTGGTGTTGTCCACGTCAGACAAGCTGACGGTCAAATACCAGAACTACCAACTGGCCAGGACCATGCAGCCGCTGAAGGACGAGGACTTCCGCGACATGCCGCGGATCATCTGGCGGCTCAAGGCCATCGGCGTGATCCTTTTGCTCTTCAGCGTGGGGGTTATCTACTACGTCATCGTGTAGACCTGGACTGGCCCGAGAGGCTCGCTGATCGAGCTTTCTCAAGCAGTGGCAATGGGCCCCATTTGCAGGCCTAATAATGTTACAGCTTCGTTACGTAATAGGGATTTCCCATTGCATAAGCGACGCTACTCACCTACGGTTCGCCCTCCGATATGGGCATCGTCCTGCATCTCTTCCCCTACCTGGCTTTCCCCACCCTGATTCTGGTGTCGGCGGCCGTAGGTTTGCACCTGCTGCTGACCAGCCGGGAGGTTCTGATGGAGCGCTATCAGGCTTTAATCTACAACCTGACCCACGAACAGCTGCAAGACCTTGACCGCAGGCAGTGCCGCAAGATCGTCTGGTCCAGCCGCATGCTTGGCGCTTTCGCCATGCTGTTCAGCGCAGGAATGGCAGTGGCTTCCTACGGCTATTTCTTCGCGTCGACAGCCGGAGGGGCCTGAAGCGTGTACCGAGCAGGCTATTCTTCCAGCGACTTGAGAGCCGCCAGGGCGTCTTCGGCCTGCTGCTTGGTCGAAGCCTTATAGTCAAGCCAGACGATTTTCCCGTCGCGGATGAGGTAGGCCTGGCGGCTGGCAAAGGCCAGCCGGTGCGGCACGCCAAAGGCGTCCATGAGCTTGCCGTCCGGGTCCGAGACCAGGATGAAGGGCAACTTGTACTTTTCCTGAAAGGCTTTCTGGGCTTTGACCGAATCGCCACTGACCCCGATGACGGTGACTCCGGCATCCGTCAGCTCGGCGTAGGCGTCGCGCAGGCTACAGGCCTGAGCGGTGCAGCCGGGCGTGTCCGCCTTCGGGTAAAAATACACCAGGGTCGTGCCCTCGGCGTAGACCTTTCCCAGATCCACCTCATCGCCGTCCTGGTTGACCACGACAAGCACCGGGGCTGGGTCGCCGACTTTGAGAGGTTCGGCGTGGGCGGCGCTGCTCAGCCCGAGCACACCGGCGAGGATCAACAACGGATTTTTCATGAGCCGCAGTCTAGCGCAGACCCTGCGCGCGCGCAAGAGGCGCGCATGCTTTTCCCGGCATCGTCAATCCTGGGGCAACAATAGTCTGTCCGCTTCTCAGCGGCGCAGGAGGCGACCGAAAAAAGAGCGTCCGCTTTTGCTATCGGAGCAACCGGCCTCGGCGAGCAGTCCCCGCGCGGTCGAGTAACTGCGCGCGGCGGGCAGGGGCTTCGGGGTAATGGGGGCTTCGCAGGCCACGTTATTGAGCAGGGATAGGTCGGGCTTGCCTTTGATGACGACTCGCATGCCACCATTCCAGGCTATCAGTTTCTTTTCCGCAATACCTCCTTTAAACAAAGAAACCTTATGCCCCTGCCGTCCAAATGCCGTAGAGCCACACCCGGTAAATCTTGTAGAGCCCGTCAAAACATCTACTAGACTACGCAGCGCGGGCAGCCTCAGAAGCGCCGTCATTTTTACTATTATTCCGGGGCCATTAACGATTGACAGGGGTACGCCCGCACCTAGGGTCCGGGCAACTTATGCCTACCATGAAGAAAGCTTATGCCTCCGCCCTGTTTTTCACTGCTTCCCTCGGTTCCGCCCTGGCGGAAACCCAGACCTGGCGCTTCAGCGGTGCGCTCGACAGCGTCTCCGCCAGCCTGAGCAGCTATTTTTCCATTGGAGATACGCTCAGCATCAGCATGGATGTCGATACGAGCGTGGCGGTGTACAACCCGGACCGGCCCTCCTTCTACCAAAGCACGGGCAGCTACCGCGACGCCGTCAGCAACGGCTCCGTCACCGTTGACGGCTGGTACGACGCCGCTTTCGAGAGCGTCAGCAACCTCAGCGGCACCATTGACGTCATCAACACCGCTGCGGACGCTTTCTCCGGTTACGACCAGTTAACGATGACCTTTAACGACGGCATTGCGCCCGACTCCGTGACCGGCCCGAACGTCGGCTCCTATGAGATTTCCAGCATCGAGTTCAATTTCTACAACGCCGATTCGCCCTTCGAGATGATCCTCGGCAACGGGGCCGCCTACCCGAATGCCGACATCGCCTTCCCCGTGATCGGCGAAACCTTCTTTCCCGATCTGGCCACGAACGCCTACGAATTCCGAATCCGCTTCGCCGGCGATGGTCAGGACATGATCACCGGCAGCCTGACGCTGGTCCCCGAACCCTCTGACGGCATCTGGCTGATGGCCGCCGCTGGGATGAGTGCGCTGGCCTGGCGCCGTCTGCGCGGCGAGCGCAAGGCCGCCTAAGCCTTTCCAGAGACTGCATCTGTTTCTAGTGCAAACGAAGGGGAGCCGAAAGGTTCCCCTTTTGCGTGGGCTCGGCGGAGGGCTCGCGGCGCAGGAACGCATGCAGCGCGGCGGCGAGCTTGGGGCCGATGCCCTCGACCTGCTGGAGGTCCTCGGGGCTGGCCTTACGCAGGCGCTCCAGCGAGCCGAAGTGGTCCAGCAGGGCCTTGCGGCGGACGGGGCCGAGCCCCTCAAACTCGTCGAGGATGGTCTCGCGGATGCGGCGAGAGCGCAGCTCGGCGTTGTAGCCGTTGGCGAGGCGGTGGGCCTCGTCGCGCAGGCGTTGGAGCAGGCGCAGCCCGGCATCGTGATGCGGGAGGTTGAGCGGCTCGCGCCCATCGGCGAAGATGACCGTCTCCTCCTTTTTGGCCAGGCCGATGAGCGGCGGCATCTCCAGTCCGTGGTAGAGGAAGGCTTTCATGGCGGCGTGAACCTGCCCCTGTCCGCCGTCGATCACCACGAGGTCGGGGAAGCCTTTGCCCTCGTCGCGCAGGCGCACGTAGCGGCGGCCCACCACCTCCTCCATGGAGCGGAAGTCGTCGTTGCCCACGTAGCCCTTGATGCGGTAGCGGCGGTTGCGGGCACGGTCGGGCCGTCCGTCGGCGAAGTACGCCATGGAGGCCACCACGAACGAGCCCGAGATGTGCGAAATGTCGAAACACTCCATGTGCCGGGGAAGCGTGGGCAGGCCGAGCGCGGCCTGAAGCGCCTCCATGGCGGCATCCGGAGCACTCGGCAAGGGAAGCGTGGTGCGGGTGAAGCGGCGGGCGGGCTCCAGCGTCGCCTCCATGGCCTGGACCTGGTCACGCAGCTCGGCGGCGCGCTCGTACTCGCGGGCCTCGGCGGCCTCGGCCATCTGCTCCTTCAGCTTGGCCAGCCATTCACGGGACTTGCCCTCCAGAAAGGCGCAGGCCTCGTCCACAAAACTGTGGTACTCCTCGACGGTAACCGGTTCGGTGGCGCGGTAGATCTCGGCGCGGGCGTCGTCGTAGCGGACCCAGCGCCCGTCGTCGAGGCGCACGGGGCGGGCGTCCCCGAGGAGAATGCCGAATTTGAGCCGCATCTGCGCGAGGGTCTTGCGCAAGAGCGCGGCGTGCACGAAGGGCCCGAAGTAGCGCGCGCCGTCATCCTTGCGGTTGCGGGTCAGGCGGAAGCGCGGCAGCTCGGCGGCCACGTCCACGCGCACGAGCAGGAACTGCTTGTTGTCGGTGAAGTCGGTGTTGTACTTGGGCTTGTACTCCTTGATGAGACGGCCTTCCAGCAGCAGGGCCTCGGTCTCGGTCTTCACGTCGATGGTCTCGACCTCGTGGACCAGATCGATCATGGCGGTGACTTTGGGCTGGGCGATCTGACGCTTGCGCGAGGGCTGAAAGTACGTGCTGACGCGCTTCTTCAGGTCCTTGGCCTTGCCCACGTACAAGACGGTCCCGACCCGGTCCTTCATCAGGTACACGCCGGGCGTGTGCGGCAGGCGGCGGACCGCCTCGTTTAATTTTTTCTTGGTCTGCGGGGTTGGCATTTGCGCGCGCGTGGGTTAATTATCCACAAATAGTCGGCTCAAGCCGACCCTTAAAATGCCCAAGGGGCAGCCGAAATCTGTTTTCACGGCGGAATTCCGGACCTTTGGCGGCGGCGGTCGCAAGGCCATCGCGGCGCAGAGGCGGAATCCCGGCCTTGCCAGAAGAGGATGCGCCGGGCGCTTTCAGGGGCGGCGTTTTGAGCAGACTGAACCTGCAAATACCCATGGCGTCAAATCCGCGTGTAGAACTTCTCAATCTCGGCGACGAGCTCCTGCTCGGCATCCGCGAAAATACCCATCTTGCCCACATCGGCCGCGAGCTCGCCCGCCACGGCCTGCTCCTCCAGCGCAATGTCTGCTTTAACGACGCACCGGACGAGATCAGCCGCTTTTTCACGGAGAGCTGGGCCCAGTCCGACATCGTCATCACCACCGGCGGGCTCGGTCCCACCAGCGACGACAACACCCGCGAGGTCATCGCCGAGGTGCTCGGCCTCAAACTGGTCTATGCCGAGGAAATCGAGCAGGCCATCCGGGCTCGCTTCGAGCGCCTGGGCCGCCCCGTCAGCCCGAACAACCTCAAGCAGTGCTACCTGCCCGAGGGCGCGGAGATTTTACCCAACCCCAACGGCACCGCGCCCGGCATCTGGCTGCGCAAGGACGGCAAGTGCCTCGCCATGCTCCCCGGTCCGGCCAACGAGATGATCCCCATGCTGGCCGACCATGTCATCCCGCGCCTGTGCGCGGAGGGCTACTGCCGCCTCGACGAGGCCTACCTGCAAATCCGCACCATGGGCATCGGCGAAAGCGCCCTGGACCACCTGCTGACCCCGATCTTTGACCAGCACAAGGGGCTCGGCGTGGCCTACTGCGCCCATCAGGGCATGGTCGATGTGCGCCTCAGCCGCGGGCGGGGCGACTACTCCCGCTGCGCCATCCAGCACATCGCCAAGGCCTGCCGCGAAGCCCTCGGGCCGGACTTCGTCTGCTACGGCGACGACTCCATCGCCAAGGTCATCTTCGACCACCTGCGCGCCAGCGAAAAGACCCTCGCCGTGGCCGAATCCTGCACCGGCGGCCTGCTCTCGAACGCCTTTACCGACATCCCGGGCGCCTCCAAGGTCTTCGCCGGTGGCATCATCTGCTACAACAACGACGCCAAGATGGAGCTGCTCGGTGTGCCCGAGTGCATCATCTCCCAGCACGGGGCCGTCAGCGCCGAGACCGCCGTGGCCATGGCCACCGGCGCCGCCGAACGCCTCTCCACCGAGTACGCCCTGTCCGTGACCGGCTTTGCCGGGCCCAGCGGCGGCACCGCGGAAAACCCCGTCGGCACGATCTACATCGGCTACCACGCCCCCGCCGGCACCTGGTGCGTGCGCATGGTCTATCCGGGCGAACGCGCCACCGTCAAAGTCCGCGCCGTCATGCGCGCCCTCGACGTCATGCGCCGCAAGCTCAACAAGTACAAGGTCGAGGACGCCCTCCAGGCCATGGCCTCGGGCGGGTGAACGGGGAAGATTTGTAGAGATTCGTAAATTTGGAGATTGGGAGCGGGGAGTGGAAGGAAGGAATTTTCCGCCTGCACAGACGCCAACCGCTTCTCCTTCTTTCATTTACAAATTTATATACCTACAAATTCCTTACGAATTTCATTCCGCCCGTCGGCCCCGGAAGACGATGTCCCCCTTGTCCCAGTCCTCGGGGTCGTAGGTCCCACGGTCGTCCTTACCGTCCTGTCCCAGTGCCCAGAGGCGGAAGTGTCCCCCCGTTGGGACATAGTGAAAGCCGCTCCCGTCCGCCGTAAACGGATCAACCGGCAACGCCGATAGGTAATCCGGCACCAGCGCCTCCAGTGTGGCAGGCAATTGCCCGCCGTGGTCGTCTGCGTAGGCGTTGACGGCCAAGCCCGTGGCGGTAACGGCCTGTGTAACTGTTCTGACAGACAATTGCTCGTACCATATCAGGCTCGCGCCCAGAGCTACCCGCAGATCCTCTACCGGGATTCCCAATGCCTTGGCATAGAGAAGCTTCGTTTGCTGTACCTGCTCCCAGTCCTCAGCCGTCCATGCCCGAAATTGACGCTGGTAGTCCAAAAAGGCCGCATATTGACGTAAAAACGACGGGATCGACACATAGCCATAGACCTTTTCTATTTTGTGATTACCCCATTCCCAGCTGCCTAGTCGAGGTACCTCGGCCAACGCCAAGGCGACCTCGTTTAGCTCGAGCATAGAAATTTCATCCCTAAAAGCCACCCGATCGGCATCCATCATACGCGGCCAGGTTACTTGCCAATCCCACTGAGCCAATGGAGTTAATAAAGGACGCCGCAAGGAGGCGGGCAGAGGCAGCTCTCGGTCCAGTTCTACGGTATTGTCGGATATCACCGATCGGCCGATCATTCCAAACAGGCATTTTAAGACCCCGACCTCACGCCGGTCTGTCAATATGAGATCCGATAGTTTCAGCCCTACCAGCAGCCAACCATAAGCCTCCATAGTGGCGATTTCACGCGCTTCAGGTGTTTTGGCCTCAAGAGCAACCTGGGCGAGTCGATGGGCCTCTAGCACGGTAATATAAATCAGATGCAGAAAACATCGACCATTCTGCATTGGACGCCCCGCATAACTCTCGGGCGCATCGGTCGAGTCCCAGCCGGGTTTTTCTGAGGCCGTTCTTAACAGCGCTAGCATTTCACGGATATCCTTTTGCCCAAGCCAGCCAGTCAACTCGACCTGTTGCTCGGCATCCAAACGCCCCCAAGTAAATTGCCAGGCGAGCTGATTTTCTTCATTGTTCTCCCACTTCTCCAGGGTTTCGCCCAAGGCCAGCTCCTTGTATCGCCGTGCCAACTCGTTCACCACCAGCGCCGCATTATCCTCGTCGGGCACAGGCGGGCCGACGGCGAGCTCGGCAAAGCTCATGGGGGCGCCGTCGGCGCGGAGGGCCTCGCGGGCGGCTTCGATCTGGTGCTGGTAGTAAAAGATGCGGGCCAGGTAGCCCCCGAGGAGGAGCAGGATGGCGGCAGTCGGGATGGCGAAAAACCAGAAAACGGATTTGCGCGATGGGGCTTTGGGCATGATAAAATGGGGTGGACGAGCGTTCTTTTCCAGCCTGTTTGCGCCCCGGGAAATGGCGAGCCTGTTTGGCGCGGCACCCGCTTCGCAGATTTCAGCCCCACCTGCCTCTTTAATTTACAAATCTTCGAATCTATAAATCTCTACAAATCTTCTCCTCCCCCCGGAACAAATCCCCGAAAAGCCCCCCAGTAAGTTGCGAATAACTGTGTCGGTAAAAAAATGGCCCGATTTATTGGGAGCTATTGAGGCTTGCCCCCGGAGTTATCCACGCCCAAATTGTCGGGTAAACGACTGGTTGAAGGTACCTTAGCCAGTTGTTGCACTCGCCCACAGCCCTTATTAAGAGTAATACCCTTTTTAAATATCTAATACATTAATATTCAAGGGTTGTCAGCAAAACCAAAACTCCACACTCTCGCTGTCACATGAAGTTTAAGATTCACCGGGACCACTTCGTGAACGGACTCCAACAGGTGCTCAACGTTGTTGGCACCCGTGCCACGATGCCGATTCTGAGCAATGTGCTCATCCAGGCCGAGGGCGACACGCTCTCGCTCACCACGACGAACCTTGACCTGGGCATCCGCTGCCGCATCAAGTGCGAGGTCGAGCAGCCCGGCGGGATCACCCTGCCCGTGCGCAAGCTCGCCACCATCGTCCGTGCCCTGCCCGACACCGGGGTCGAGCTCGACGCCTCCTCCGGCAACCAGGCCAAGATCACCTGCTCCTCCGGCGGCTCCGAATTCCGCATCATGGGCATCGCCCAGGAGGAGTTCCCGCCCCTGCCCTCTTTCGCCGACCAGCACGTTTTCAACCTCCAGCAGCCGGACATCCTGGCCATGCTCAAGAGCGTTTCCTACGCCATGAGCTCGGACGAAAACCGCTACATCCTCAACGGCGTGTACTTCGTTTTCGGCGACGAAAAGCTGACCCTTGTGGCCACCGACGGCCGCCGCCTCGCCCTCACCGGCAAGGAGCTGGAAGTCACCCAGGAAAACGCGGGCAACTTCATCCTCCCGGCCAAGACCGTGACCGAGCTGGAGCGCCTGCTCGGCCAGGGCCAGGAACTCAAGATCACCTTTACCGACCGTCAGGTCGCCTTCGAGATCCGCATCGCCGAAGACGCTGCCGATTCCTCCGGCCTCGTTCAGTCGATCTATCTGGTCTCGAAGATCGTCGAGGGCAACTACCCGAACTACCGCCAGGTCATCCCCAAGGAGACCGAAAGCCGCATCAAGATCGAACGCGAGCTGATGGCCGAGTGCGTGCAGCGTGCCGCCCTCGTGACCAGCGACAAGAACAACTCGGTCAAGCTCAAGCTGGGCAACAACCTGCTCGAAATCAGCGGTTCCTCGCCCGAAGTGGGCGAATCCCGCGAGCGCATGGCCATCGCCTACGAGGGCAAGGAAGTTCAGGTCGCCTTCAACCCGAGCTTCCTGCTGGACCCGCTCAAGGCCCTGCACGCGGACGAGATTTATTTCGAGTTCAAGGACGAGCTCAGCCCCGGCGTTTTCAAGACCCTGGATGATTTCCTGTGCGTGATCATGCCGCTGCGCCTGAGCTGATTTCCGCCCGATTGGCCTTTCACCGCCCGCTATAAGCCCCCGGAACAAACACCCGTGCGTTCCTGACTTATACTGTGATGTCCCTTTCCGTTCAGATAGTGATCGGGCTGCTCTTGGTATCCCTGTTGGTCAGTTTCGGTAACCTGAACTGGCGGGTCCCGGTCATAGGCATTCTCAACCGCTGGCTGCGTTGGGTGCTGTTTGCGGTCGGTCTGGCGGTCTTTTCGCACGCGTTTGGCTGGAGCGATCGGCCTTTCTGGATGATCGCGCTGATCGCCTTTATCGCGTGGTTCCTGATCGAGACGATGTACAACTGGCTGGTCATCGCCGCTATCAGCAAGAGCCCGATCCCGCTCTTCCCCAAGTTCGGCCCTAACCGCGAGGGGGACGAGTGGCCCGCGCAGCGCAAGTTCATCGCCATCCGCGACTGGCTCCGGGGCCAGGGCTTCAAAAAGCTCCAGGCGGTCAAGGCCGAGTTCGCCCAGTCCTTTTCGATCCGCTCCACCATTTACCAAGAGGGTAATGGCGAGACGCGCTGCCAGATCCTGTTTTTCCCGCAGCGGGCGGGGGCGGTCAACGTCGCCTACATTCTCTCGACCAACACCACGGACGGTCGCCGCATCGTCAGTGACAACATCTTCCTGCCTTTCGGCGGGTACTATCCCGACACCTGGGACATCCGCCGTAAGCCGCTCATCCGCCGCCTTCAACCCCTCATCCGCTTCCACCGCCGCCGCCTCCACGAGCTCGGACTTAACGGCGTCAAGGTCCAGCCCTGGGACCCGGACGAGGAGCCCGTTGTCGAGCTCAACCGCGAGCAGCAGGCCCTCGAACGGCTTAACCGGCAGCTGGGTTTTCTCATGCCCACGGACTTGCAGGACGAGTTCGGCCACCTGACTCAGGAGGGCCGTTACCGCCTTTGGAAGGAAGTTTGGCTGCTCAATTATCTCGGGATCACCATGACCTACTGACCTACCGTTATTAAGTAAGAGACCCCATTTTAAAGTTGCTCCCTTTTACCGATAGAATAAGTATTGGTAATATGCATCGCCTGTCTAGAAAACATATCACTGAGCCGGTCCAATGGGCCGGGGGAGAAACCATTTACGAGCTGGTGGGCCGTAAATCCGCAGGCACGGATATACACAGTTTAGTACGTATCGAGATCCCGGTGGGTATGCATTCGCGCCCGCACTATCACCCTATCGCCGAAGAGAGCTACTATATCTTGGAAGGCCGGGCCCGGGTCGAGATCGACGGGGAAATTTGTCTGCTTGAGCCCGAGGACACCGTGCTCATTCGCCCCGGACAGCATCATCAGATTTGGGCTCTGGGCGACGAAAGGCTGGTTTTTCTGCTGTGCTGCGCGCCAGCCTGGCAGTTGACGGACATGGTTTTTCTCGATGAATGACTCCCTCCCTCGCCCTGCGCACGCTACCGGTATGCGTAGGGGGACTCGTCTGGCACTGGGAGTGATCTTCCCCGCGGCACTGGTCGCTTGCATCTCTGATGGTGAAAAGCCGGTGAGCTCGGAAAATGCGGCACCCCCGGTTCAGGCGGAGCCCACCCCGTCTGGCAACGCCTTTGCGGACCATGATCCGCACGGATGGGACTATCTACTGGAGCCCCCGGATTTTTCGCAGATGGATGTGGTGGCGGTGCCCGCCTCCGAACCGGTTAAGCCCGCCTCCACGCAGGCGAACGAGCCAAACTCAAAAGATTAAGAAGATCCGCCTATCCGGTTCAGACCGAATGCGCGATCTGTTCGACCGGGCGCGAATCCGTCAGTTTGAGCAGCTTGGCGATCCCTTGGCCGATGAAGTCCATTTTCGCGACCTTGGCGATGCGTTTGCGGCACTCGCTGAGCTCCTCGTTGAGGAAGACGGTGCGGTACAGGCGGCAGGCCTCCATAAGCGAGATGATAGCCACGTCGCGCGGATCCGGCAGAGTGTCCGTGAGAATAATCATGCGGATGCGGGTGCGGACTTCGGACTCCTCGCGCCCGTCGAGCATCGGGTAAGTGCGCTCGCCCTTCATCCAGAGAAAGGACTTGTTTTCCTCCTTCAGGATACCCTTGTGCACGAGCGAAGCCAGCAGGCGCCGCTCGAATTCGCCCGCTTTGAGCATGAGCTTGGCCAGCGCTTTTACGATGGGGGTGGACTTGCCGACCTTGCCGAGGATGGCGACGGTCTCGTCCAGCAGCGGGTCTCCGGTTGGGTCGGAGTTAACGAGGGTGATGCTCTCGACGCCGGTGTCGATCCGGTTCAGGAAGTCCAACTCCATCAGGAGCGCACCGGCGATGGCGCATTCGAGCGATTGTTCGGGCACGTTCCGGCTGATCTTGCCGGTTTCGTCGTTCAGGGCTAGCAAGACAATTTCTTCGGCAAATCGGAGCATGCCAAGGTTATGGCGGCCCGGCGACTGGCGGGCAAGGCTATTTGCCAGCTGGTCGCCCCGATCAGGAACCTATCTCGGTATTTTATTGTCGCACGGGTCAGTGAAGATATCCTGCGGTGAGATAGCCCGTTAAATCCTCCCCTGCCATGAAAAAAAGTGCCTGTTTACTGCTGCTGTTGCTCATCCATGCCTGCCCCGCTTTGAGCGCGGGCGATCAATCCCTCCCCACGGAAGGCGAAATCACCTGCGACTACCCGGTCGAGCAGGTGCCGGAACTTATCCAGCAGGGTCAGTCGGCCCGCGCCATCAAGGACATCCTCCAGCCTGCCATCGACCAGCTGCACGCGGCGCAAAAGACGAACAAGCAGCAGTTCTACTGTTCGCGGACCGATACGGAGACGCTGCTGTACCTGCTGGGGGTGGCTGCCGGTAAGCCCGTCCGCCCGACGGATAAAGACTCGGCCTGCATCGTGGATTACCACTTCGCCCTCGCGCTTTACTACTACGGCTACATCGAGGCTGCCAAAGGCGATAACGCCCAGGCGGTCAACTATCTGAATCAGGCGCTCGCCCTCTCGCCGATGAACGCGATGTTCCTGAGCGAACTCGGCTACGTCTATACGAAGGAGGGACAGATGCAGCAGGCTCTGGAGATACTCCAACAGGCCGAAGAGGCCGCGGACGGTTTTTCGCCCGAGGCGCTCAAACTCAGCGAAAAGACGCGTGCGATGCGCATGCAGGGGTACATTTACATCGAGCAGCGGCAGTTTGACAAGGCACGGGCGATTTACCGCCAGTGTCTGGCACTGAACCCGCAGGATCGCCAGGCCCAGAACGAACTGGACTACATCGACCAGATGCTCAAGCGCTCCCCCAAGCCTGCCAGCGCGAAATAGAGCGAGTTTATGTATCCTCCCACGGACACGTTAAAATACTGTCACGCGGGGAAAAGGGTTGGCAGGCTGTGGCGCATCGGTAAAAATCAGCCCGTCTCCTCTCTCATTCAATTCTAACCAAGGATCTGTCATGCAATTGGGAATGGTCGGCCTCGGCCGTATGGGCGCTAACATTGTGCGTCGTCTGATGAAAGCCGGGCACACGTGCGTCGTTTTTGACACCAACCCGAAATCGGTTGCCGAGCTGGTGGCCGAAGGCGCCGTCGGCGCGAGCACCCTCGAAGAATTTGTCTCCAAGCTGGAAACGCCCAAGGCCGCCTGGGTCATGATCCCCGCCGCCATCACCGACAAGGTGGTCAAGCAACTGGCCGACCTCATGGACAAGGGCGACATCATCATCGACGGCGGTAATTCCTACTTTCGCGACGACCGCCGCCGCGCCGAGGAACTCAAGCCCAAGGGCATCCACTACATCGATTGCGGCACCTCCGGTGGTGTCTGGGGCCTGGAGCGCGGCTACTGCCTCATGATTGGCGGCGAGGACGGCCCCGTCCAGCACCTCGACCCAATTTTCGCCACCATCGCCCCCGGCGAAGGCGATGTCGAGCCGACCCCCAACCGCCCCGCTGGCGGTACCGCCCACAAGGGCTACCTGCACTGCGGCAAGGCCGGAGCCGGGCACTTTGTCAAAATGGTCCACAACGGCATCGAGTACGGCATCATGGCCGCCTACGCCGAGGGCCTGGACATCCTCAAAAACGCCGACTGCGACACCCGCTCCCAGGAAGTGGACGCCGAGACCGCCCCGTCCATGCACGGCGACCTCGACTACCACATAAACCTGGGCGAGGTCTCCGAAGTGTGGCGCCGCGGCTCCGTCATCGCCTCCTGGCTGCTCGATCTGACCGCCGCCTCCTTTGTCGGCGACGCCGAGCTGGAGAAGTTCTCCGGGCGCGTCTCCGACTCCGGCGAAGGCCGCTGGACGATCGAGGCCGCCATCGACTCGGCCACGCCCGCCTCCGTGCTCACCAGCGCGCTCTATTCGCGCTTCCGCTCGCGCGAGGAGCACGCCTTCGCCGACAAGGTCTGCTCCGCCATGCGCTACCAGTTCGGTGGGCACTTGGAGAAGACCGGCGTCACGCCGATGGCGTAAGGGTTTGGAAGCTTGAGGCTCAGGTTTCGCCTTCTTTATCAACGCCCGGCTGTTCTGGCCGGGCGTTTTTTGTGTGGTTCGGGAGCGGACGCGGGCGGTACGGGCTTGAGTTGTCTTACGCTGTATCCTTAGGATGGCAGAACTTCCCGCCGCCCATGAAAAGATTATTCCTAGGGTTTATCTGCTGCTGCTTACCCCTCCTGGCCCTTGCCAAAGAGCACGCCTACGGCATCGGCAACTGGATCCGGGGCGAGCATCTGGAGGTCGGAAAGTCGATCGTGATCGACTACGGGTATGCCCTTAAAATCAACATGGATGAGATTGATCCTGATGAGCGAAGAGACGGTTATGTCATGTACGTAGGGATTCACCCAATGGAGGATCAGGAGACCGTTTTTGTGATCAGGAAAACAAGTGAGTCCTCGGCCGAACTCGTACCTGCGCCCGGCGGTACCCTCATCGAGTGGATCTACGTCAGAGCAGACAAAGAACGTGAATTTGCTGATAAGCTTTGTCGCCCCCTGGTCGAAGCCCGCACCTCTTTCGACGGTACGCGTAAGACCGTCAACGACAAGGATGTCGAAAGACAAATGGCAAGCAATAGCTCCAAACGCATCGACGTCGTCCTGGCCAAAGTCGGCCAGCGGTGGGTGGCCGTCTATCAATAACCGACCCCATCCGCACCATCGCTCTAGCTAATGGCCGCCATCGTTTTTCGTTGCCACCTCGCCGCTGGCGGGAAAACTCCGGCATTGCGGCTTGACCGCGGGTCGAGCTTCCTCCACCTTGACCGAATCCAACACGTGTAAGTTATGCCAGAAGCAGTCTCCGATATCGGGCTCGTCGGCCTCGCCGTCATGGGCCAAAACCTCGCTCTCAACATCGCCGATCACGGTTATAAGATTTCCGTCTATAACCGGACGACCTCCAAGATGGAGGAATTCGTGGCCGCGCACCCGGACACCCCGGGCGGCCTCGTCGGTTGTGCCGAGCTGAAAGACTTTGTCGCCAGCCTCAAGCGCCCGCGCAAGATCATCATCCTCGTCCAGGCCGGTCGCGGCACGGACGCCGTTATCGACGGACTCGTTCCGCTCCTGGAACAGGGTGACATCATCATCGACGGTGGTAACGCCAACTGGAACGACACCATCCGCCGCGAAAAGGACCTCACCGCCAAGGGTCTGCGCTTCATCGGCTCCGGCGTTTCCGGCGGTGAAGAAGGCGCGCGCTTCGGCCCGTCCCTCATGCCCGGCGGTACGCCCGAGGCCTGGGACTATCTCAAGCCCATCTGGGAAGCCGTCGCCGCCAAGGTGGACGCCAAGACCGGCAAGCCCCTCGAAGGCGCCGCCCCCGGTAAGCCCGTCGTTGGCGGGGTCCCCTGCACCGCCTACATCGGCGAAAACGGCGCGGGCCACTACGTCAAGATGGTCCACAACGGCATCGAGTACGGCGACATGCAGATGATCTGCGAAGCCTACGACCTCATGCGCAACCTGCTGGGCCTGTCCGCCGCCGAGATGGCCGACATCTTTAAAAAGTGGGACACCGGCATCCTCGACTCCTTCCTGATCGAGATCACCGGCGAAGTCCTCGCCCAGAACGACCCCGAATCCGGCAAGGCTTTTGTGGACATCGTCCTCGACACCGCCGGTCAGAAGGGCACCGGGAAGTGGACCTCCATCAGCGCCCTGGACCTGGGCGTGCCCGCCCCGACCGTGGCCGAGGCCGTCTTCGCCCGCTGCCTGAGTGCGATCAAGGACGAGCGCGTCGCCGCTTCGAAGGAAATTGCCGCCCCCGCCGCCCGCTACGAAGGCGACAAGGACGCGCTCATCCAGGCCATCCACGACGCCCTCTACTGCTCGAAGATCTGCTCCTACGCGCAGGGCTTCCAGCTCATGCGCGCCGCCGCCGAGGAGTTCGGCTGGGTACTCAACTACGGCGAGATCGCCCAGATCTGGCGCGGCGGTTGCATCATCCGCGCCGGTTTCCTGCAAAAGATCACCGACGCCTTCGCCGCCCAACCGAATCTGGCCAACCTCCTGCTCGACCCGTATTTCAAGGAAACCGTGGTCAAGCTGGAGTCCAACTGGCGCAAGGTCGTGGCCACCGCCGTCACTCACGGGGTCTCCATCCCGTGCTTCGGCAGCGCCCTGTCCTACTTCGATGGCTACCGCACGGCCAACCTCCCGCAGAACCTCCTCCAGGCCCAGCGGGACTTCTTTGGCGCGCACACCTACGAGCGCACCGACAAGCCGCGCGGCGAGTTCTTCCACATCGACTGGCCTGACCCGAAGCGCCCCCAGATCAAAGCCTAACGGGTTGCACCCGCTGGCAATGAGGGGCTGCGCCCCTACGGAGCCAGAAAGGCTCCTACCCCGGAAACGGGGAAGGAGGTGTCAACTCGGGTCAACCGATCTTGTTTTTTCAAAGCCCCGGACAGTTTTCGTCCGGGGTTTTTTTTATGTCATGGGCAAAGCTAAGGACGCCTGTTCCCGCAACCTGGGTGAACCCGAAAGCAAAGGACCCGACTTCGCGCCCCTTCGCGTGGCTTCGCGGGCAAATCTTTTTCTCCAACTCCCTGCACAAAGCGTCCGCGGGCTCAACTGCGGCCTTGCCGGGCGCGGATTAACGGCGGAAAATGGGGCCATGCCTCTCGTCACGACTTCCCTCCAGGGTCATATCGGGGTCCTCACCTTCAGTAACCCGGCCCAGCGCA
The DNA here is from genome assembly GCA_030673825.1 of Verrucomicrobiota bacterium JB024. Classification (GTDB taxonomy): domain Bacteria; phylum Verrucomicrobiota; class Verrucomicrobiia; order Opitutales; family Cerasicoccaceae; genus Ruficoccus. The sequence continues at coordinate 29,662 of JAUTCS010000135.1, forward strand.
ACTGCCTGAGCGGCGAAATGGTGGAGGCGCTTGTCGGCGCGTTCGACGAGCTGGAAAAGCAGGATGTGTACGCTGTCATCCTGCGGGCCGAGCCGGGGGTCAAGGTCTGGAGCGCGGGCCACAATATCAAGGAGCTGCCCGAGGGCCGCCGCGACCCCCTCAACTACTACGACAGCCTCGGCGTGCTCCTGCGCCGCGTGCAGGACTTCCCCTACCCCGTCATCGCCATGGTCGAGGGGACGGTCTGGGGCGGCGCGTGTGACCTGTGTATCTCCTGTGACATGATCGTGTGTGCGGAGGATTCTACCTTCGCCATCACCCCGGCCAAACTCGGCCTGCCCTACAACGCCTCCGGCGTGGTCCACTTTATCAATGTGCTCGGCCCGAAGATCGCCAAGGAGATGTTCTTCACCGCCAAGCCCATCTCCGCCCAGCAGGCGCACAACGCCAGTATGGTCAACCATCTGGTCCCCGCCGCCGGGCTGGAGGCTTTCACCCTCGCGCTGGCCGAAAGCATCACCGCCAACGCCCCGCTGGCTATCCGCGCGATCAAGCACCAGTTCCGCCTACTGCTCAAGGGCACGCCTCTGGCCGCCGAGACCTTCGAGGAGATCCAGGGCCTGCGCCGCCGGGTGTACGACAGCGACGACTACAAGGAAGGCGTCCTCTCCTTCAAGGAAAAGCGTCCTCCCGTCTTCACCGGCCACTGATCGGGAGGGCATACCTGGACGGAGCCTTGGCTCTTGCGGCCGCCCGTCTGCACGAAAAAGCCGCCCGGTTTTAGACCGGACGGCTTTTGGGGAAAAAGGATGTCTGTAGCCGGGAGCCTTAGAACATGTCCTTGACGGACTGGGCGGCGTTGACGGCGTTGCCGAGCTTGCTCAGGTCCACACCGGCGTAGTCAGAGGCGACGCTGGAGAGGACGCTCTTTTGCTCGTCCGTCAGGGAGCCCATCTGGTACAGCTCGCCGAGGTACTTGGCAGCGCTGGTCTTGTCCCCGGTCTTGATGGCGGCGATGGCGTTGTTGACCGGGCCGCTCAGTTCCGGGTCGGAAGTGTCAAAGCTCTGGTTCATGGCATAGGCCGAGACGGTGCCCTTGACCTCGTCCACGAGCTGGCTCTGCTGGTCGGTCAGCTTGAGCCCGCTGAGTTGGTTCAGGGTGTCGAGGGACTTCAGCGTGTCGCCGCCCTTGAAGCTCGAAATGGCCGAGCTGAGCAGGCTGCTGGCTTCCTTGTTGTCGGAGAACGAGCCCTTCAGCGAATCGATCGCCTTGGTGGCGTTCTCGGTCGCGACCGACTTGGCGGTCTTCGTCAGGGTTTCCGCGTACTCGGTCGAGCTCGGAGTGGATTCTTCTTTGGGGGCGCTCTGCATGGCAGAGGCGAAGGTGGAGCCGAGAGCGAGCACGGCGACGGTGGAGATCAGTTTGCTCAGGTTTTTCATAACGCGTAGTTGTTAAGGAATAGAGATCGTGGAGAGTTGTCCTAATACTTAGTAACCAATGTGAAGCGAAGTCGAGACGATTTATCGGACAGTTGGGGAGCTTGTTAAGCGCCGATAAAGCATAAGCAGGCGTTGATAATCGCTCTCCTTGTCGGCGCTGGGAATGATGTGGTCGAACTCCCCGGCCCGCGACAATTCGGCCTGCGCACTCTGGAGGCGGCGGGCGATCTCGGCTTCGTCGTTGTCTCCGCGGCCCAGCATGCGCTCACGCATCTGCTCGGGCGTGATGGTGATGAAAACCGTGACGAGCCGCCCGGCCAGGGCCGGGTTCTCCCGCTCGGCCTGGCGAAACGAGGCGGCGCCCTGTACGTCGATGTTCAGCAACAAGTTATGACCGGCGTCCAGGTGGCGGTCGATCTCGCTTTTGAGCGTGCCGTAGTAGCGCCCATGGACTTTCGCGTACTCATAAAACTCCTCTGCCGCGATCCTGCGCTCGAACTCCTCCGGCGTGAAAAAATAGTAGTCCCGGCCGTGTTCCTCGCCTTCGCGGGGCTGGCGGGTGGTGCAGGTGATGACGCGCCGTACACCGGGCTCCTCGGCCAGCAGACGCTCGCACAGGGTGGTCTTGCCGCTGCCGGCGGGGCCGGCGATGACGATCAGCTTGGCCGTTGAGGAGGTGTCGGCGTCGCTCATGAAAGAAACTCAGTAGGTGAAGGCCACGACGAAGAGCACCGCGCCGTACCCGGCCAGAATACCGCCGAGACCACGCACGCGGGTGTTTGCGCGGAAGAGCCAGTTGAAGAAGTTGCGCAGACGGTACGGGGTGGCGCCGATGATCAGCGCGATCACGATGGACGCGTACACCGCCACGACCAGCAGGAGCCGCTGCGGATGGTCGAACTGCATGTAGGCCGCATCCAGCAGGGGGCGGGCGCACAGCAGGATCAGCACGGCCAGGCCGCGCACCGGCAGAAAGTCTTTCACGAAGAAGAACGAGCCCAGCGCGGTCACGCCGAACAAGAGCAGCAGGAGCTGCTTGTAGTCCCCGAAGTCCGCTTTGCCCAGATGGGCGATGTGCCACAGGAACCACACCGCAGCCCCGCCGAAGAGCACCACCGCCGCCGGGGTCGAGCGCAGCCAAGCGAAGGTCGCCGGGCGCACTTCGGGGCCGTTCCAGAGGAACCAGCCGCCCACTGCGAGCAGGACCAGGCCGGTCAAAAGCGTTGCCAGTAACAGGGACATGAAGCGGTCAGCTTGCCCTACCGTACCCTCGACGGAAAGCAAAAACTCCGGGTGGTCAGCTATTGAGGCCACCAGCGACAGGTTTCGAAGATGCCTTCGATTTTTTCGCGGGCGTAGCCTCGCATTTACCTGCGGTCGGCTGTGAGCCCAAAACCCCAACGGAGTTCCGCAGCTTAGCCGAGGGTTGGACCGAGCATCGCGAGGGGCTACCCTCGGATCAATGAATAGCATGGACGTCTTCAACCCTGAAAGGGTTGCGTCTTAAACTGACGCGCCTCGTGTGTGCGCAACCCTTTCAGGGTTGAAGAGGCAAGCATACTCTCTCCCGGGGTAGCTTCGCAACCCCGGGCTGACCTGCGCAACCCCATTGGGGTTGGCATACTATACCCGTCGGGAGGGACCCATTTCCCCTGCCCATGCGCGCGTTGACGCGTGCCTTAGTGCTTCTTGCTCTTGACCAGCAGCTGCGTCATGGCGAAGCGGGCGACGGACTCGAGCTGCTCGATCATGGCCGGGTCGTGGCCTTCGGCGCGGGCCTTGGCCAGGGCGTCTTCGGCGCGGGCGCGGGCGTCCTCGACGAAGTTCAGATCGATCTCCTGAACGTTGATGGCCCCGTCGCTGAGGACGGAGACCACGTCGTTCTGGATACGGGCGAAGCCCTTGTCCACGGCCAGGTACTCGCGGCTGCCGCCGGTGGTAGCCTGGATCTCGCCGGGTTCGATGATGGTCAGCATCGGCTGGTGGCCGGGCAGGATGTCCACTTCGCCGTTGGCGGTGGGCAGGACCACGTCATCGACCTCGCCGGTGTAGGCTTTGCCCTCGGGGGTGACGATTTCCAGTGTCAGAGGCATGGTAAAAGCGGGGAGTTAGGCCTTGGCGGGTTCGAGGACGGACTCGATCCCGGCCTTCATGTAGAAGTCGTTCTCGTTCACGTCGTCGAGCTCACCGTCGAGGATCATCTTGAAGCCCTTGATCGTGTCGGCCACAGGGACGTACACGCCGGGGAAGCCGGTGAAGACTTCGGCCACGTGGAAGGGCTGCGAGAGGAACTTCTGGATCTTACGGGCGCGGTAAACGGTCTTGCGGTCCTCTTCGGAGAGTTCGTCCAGACCGAGAATCGCGATGATGTCCTGCAGGTCCTTGTAGCGCTGGAGCACGTTCTGCACGCCGCGGGCGACGTTGAAGTGCTCCTCGCCGACGACGTCGGGGGAGAGGGCGTTCGAGACCGAGGCCAGCGGGTCAACCGCCGGGTAAATGCCCAGCTCGGCGATGCGGCGCTCAAGCACGATGGTCGAGTCGAGGTGGGCGAAGGTGTTCGCCGGGGCCGGGTCGGTCAAGTCGTCCGCCGGGACGTACACGGCCTGGAAGGACGTGATCGAGCCCTTCTTGGTCGAGGTGATGCGCTCCTGCAGGATACCCATTTCCTGGGCCAGGGTCGGCTGGTAACCCACCGCCGAGGGCGAGCGACCGAGCAGAGCGGACACTTCGGAACCGGCCTGCGAGAAGCGGAAAATGTTGTCGACGAACAGGAGCACGTCCTGATTCTTTTCGTCGCGGAAGTACTCGGCCATGGCCAGGCCGGACAGCGCCACGCGCATACGGGCGCCGGGCGGCTCGTTCATCTGACCGTAAACGAGGGCCACCTTGGAGTTGGCGATGTTGTTCTGGTCGATGACGCCGGACTCGCTCATTTCCCAGTAAAGGTCGTTCCCCTCACGCGAGCGCTCACCCACCCCGGCGAAGACGGAGTAGCCCCCGTGCGCCTTGGCGATGTTGTTGATCAGCTCCATGATGACGACGGTCTTGCCGACGCCGGCACCCCCGAAGGCGCCGACCTTACCCCCCTTGATGAAGGGGCAGATCAGGTCGATGACCTTGATCCCGGTCTCGAGGATCTGGGCCTCGGTGTCCTGCTCCAGCAGCGTGGGCGGCTGGCGGTGGATCGGGTAGCGCTTCTCGGTTTCGACCGGGCCACGCTCGTCCACCGGCTCACCGATGACGTTGAAGATGCGGCCGAGCACCTGCTCGCCCACCGGGACGGAAATCGGAGCGCCCGTGTCAATGACGTCGAGGTTACGCACGAGGCCCTCGGTCGAGGACATAGCCACGGCGCGGACCATCCCGGCGCCGAGGTGCTGCTGCACTTCGAGCACGATCAGCTTTTCCTCGCCGCCGATTTTGTAGGTGACGTGCAGGGCGTTGTAAATCTTCGGCACGCTGTCCTCGCTGAACTTGACGTCCACGACGGCGCCAATGACCTGACTGATTTTACCGGTATTGCTCATCTTGATCTGCTTTTAAATGGGTGAGAGGGAGTTGGGTTATTGCGCGGCGGCGGCCGCGATTTCGACGATTTCCTGGGTGATGGCGGCCTGACGGGCCTTGTTGTAGTCGAGGGTGAGATCGTCCACCAGATTCTTGGAGTTGTCGGTGGCGGCCTTCATGGCGACCATGCGGGCGCTGTGCTCGGAGGCCTTGGACTCCAGCGCCATGTGCAGGATCTCTTCCTTGATAAAGAGGTTGGGCAGCTCGTGCAGGATCTTGGCCGCGCTCGGCTCGAAGAGAAACTCGCGCTCGTCGGCGCTGGTTTCGGCCAGCTCAAGCTTTTCACGCTTGCGCAGGCGGTCGAGCTGCTCGCGCAGTTGGTCCATCGGGGCCAGGCGCACGAGCGCGGGCTCCTGGGCGAGCGTGTTGACGAAGCGGCTGTGCAGCACCTCGATCGTGTCGATCTCGCCGTCGTAGTAGAGCTGAAGCATGAACTCGACCACGCCGCGGATCTCGTGGTAGGCGACCTTGTCCGAAAGGCTGAAGTCCGCCCTCAAGTCCCGGTGCGTGCGGCTGAGGAACTGCGTGGCCTTGCGTCCGATGGACACGTAGGCCACCGGCTCCTTGATCTTGACGATTTCCTTGAAAAGGTTGGCGTTGAGCCCGCCGCACAGGCCCTTGTCACTGGAAATGACGAGGATGCCGCGCTTGTTGATCTCGCGACCCTCCAGCAGCGGGTGGTGGAACTCCGTCTCCTGGTCGGCCACGGACTCCAGAATCTCGGCCAGGAGCATGGCGTACGGGCGGCTGGAGATGGCGTCATCCTGCGCCCGCTTCATCTTCGAAGCGGCCACCAGCTGCATCGCCCGGGTGATCTGGCCGGTGTTTTTAACGGCCTTGATGCGGCCGCGGATTTCCTTGGTGCTGGGCATGGGATCAGGCGACGAAGGTCTTCTTCCAGTCTTCCACGGCGGTGCCGAGCGCGGCGGTAATCTCGTCGGTCAGCTTGCCCGCGGTGCGGATCTGGTTGAGCAGGTCGGGCTTGGAGGCGATCAGGTATTGCTCCAAAGATGTGACGGCGGCGGTGATCCGCTTGACCGGAATGTCGTTCAAGTGGTCGTTCTGGACGGTCCAGATGAGGGCGACCTGCACCTCGGTGCGCTTCGGGGACAGTGGCGGCTGCTTGAACAGCTCGACCATGCGGTCGCCCTTGTCGAGGGTGGCCTTGGTGCGCGCGTCCAGGTCCGAGCCGAACTGCGCGAAGGCGGCGAGCTCGCGGTACTGGGCCAGCTGACCCTTCACCTTGCCGGCGACCTGTTTCATGGCCTTGACCTGCGCGGCGGAGCCGACACGGGAGACCGAGATACCGACGTTGATGGCCGGGCGAACGCCCTGGTTGAACAGGTCTGTCTCCAGGAAGATCTGACCGTCGGTGATGGAAATGACGTTGGTCGGGATGTACGCGGACACGTCGCCGGCCTGGGTCTCAATGATCGGCAGCGCGGTCAGCGAGCCGTTCCCGTTGGCTTCGTTGACGCGGGCGGAACGCTCCAGCAGGCGGCTGTGCAGGTAGAAAACGTCGCCCGGATAGGCTTCGCGACCGGCGGGGCGCTTGAGCACGAGCGAAATCTGGCGGTAGGCCACGGCGTGCTTGGAAAGGTCGTCAAAGACGATGAGCGCGTCCATGCCGTTGTGCAGGTAGTACTCGCCCATGGCCGCCCCGGCGAAGGGCGCGATGTATTGGTTGGCCGGGTTGTCGGCGGCGGGGGCGATCACCATCGTGCAGTACTCCATGGCCCCGGCGGCTTCGAGGGCCTTGATCGTACGGGCGATGTTGGACTGCTTCTGGCCGACGGCCACGTAAATGGAGTAGATCGGGCGGAAACCTTCCTCGAAGGTGCCGTCTTCCTTCTTGTGCTGCTCGTTGATCTGGGCCTGGTTGATGATCGTGTCGATGGCCACGGTGGTCTTACCGGTGGCGCGGTCGCCGATGATCAACTCGCGCTGGCCACGGCCCACGGGGATCATCGCGTCGATGGCCATGATGCCGGTCTGCACCGGCTGGTCCACCGACTTGCGGGGGATGATGCCGGGGGCGATCTTTTCGACCGGGTAATATTCTTCGCTCTCAATCGGGCCCTTGCCATCGACGGGGGCGCCGAGGGCGTCCACCACGCGACCGAGGAGGGCCTTGCCGACGGGGACGGAGAGGAGGCGACCGGTGGTCTTGGCCTCGTCGCCTTCCTTCAGCTCAGAGGGGTCACCGAGGATGATGACGCCGACTTCGTCCTCCTCCAGGTTCAGGGCGATGCCGTACACGCCGCAGGGGAACTCGATCATCTCGTTATACATGACCTCGGAGAGGCCGTCGAGACGGGCCACGCCGTCGGCGATCTGCACGATGCGGCCGACGTTGGTTTTGACAGCCTGGGTTTCGAGCTTGGCTATCTCGGCCTGGATTTGTTCAAGAACGGTGCTCATAAAAGTGAGGGGGAGAGAAGGTTTGTCTTTTTAAAGGTGGGTTAAAGGTCAGGCGATGGCGGTTTCCAGGGCGTGCAGGCGACCGGCCAGCGAGGCGTCGTATACGTCGTCCCCGATGGCCACGCGGAAGCCCGCGATCAGCTCCGGGTTCTCCTTGCTCAGGACTTCGACGGAGCGGTCGTAGTGGCTGCTGAGCTCCTCTTGGATCTCGGCCAGGGTGCTCTGGGAAATGTCACCGGCGTACTCCAGCTTTGCCTGGGAGCGGGCCAGCTCGTGGCGGATGTACACGAGGTACTGCTTGAGCAGGGCGCGCAGGTAGCGCGGCGGGTTCTGCTCGAGCGTGGTGAGGACGTCCCCCACCCGTTCGGCGCTGATGCGCCCGTCCGCGTCGAGCGAAATCTCGACGAGCTTGCAGGCAAAGGCTTTGAGGTGATCCTGGGTCTTGCGGTCCATGGGGCGGGTCGTGCCGGGTGGGAAAAATCAGTTCTTGCCGTAGAGTTCCTTCGCGGCGGTCTCGTTGAAGCGCGTCTTCTCCTCGCTGGAGAGGTCGCGGGCGAGAACCTTGCCGGAGGTCTGGACGACGAGGTGGGCGACTTCGCGGCGCAGCTCGGCGAGCATCTGTTTGCGCTCCAGCTCGACGGACTCGCGGCCCTTGGCGACGATGCCCTCGGCCTTGACGACGGCTTCCTGGGTCTGCTTTTCCAGGTAGGTCTTGGCGTTCGAGCGGGCCTCATCAAGGATCTTTGAGCCCTCGATGGCGGCTTCCTTCATCTTCTCGGCGTACTGCTTTTCGGCGTCGGCGAGGCGGATCTTCATCTCCTCGGCGTACTGGAGGCCGTCCTCGATCTTCTTCTTGCGGGTTTCGAGGGTGGAGACGACCGGCTTGAAGGCGAACTTCCACAGCACGAAGGCCACCACGATGAAGTTGATGCCCTGGGCCAGCAGGAGGTGCCACTCCAGGTGGAAGCTCTGGCTGAGCGCGTCAAGCGGGCTGGAGGATTCCCCGGCGGGTGCCTCGGCAGCGAGGATAAGGAGCTTGTTGAGCATGGGAATGGGTGAAAGGGGGTTGGACGGCGCCCGGCCCGTCTAGACCGGGCGCGCGTGCCAATGAGAGGGTTTTATTGAGCGGCCGGCCCGATCAGGCCGTAGAGGAACAGGGAGTAGAAGGCGACGGCTTCGGCCAGCGCCATCCCGATAATGCCCTGAACGAGGATCTTGCCGGAAGCACCGGGATTGCGGCCGACGGCTTCCACCGCGCGGGTGCCGACAAAGCCGACGCCGAGGGCGGCGCCCAGACAGCCGAGGCCGCTGGTCAGACCCTGGCCAATATCACCGGAGATTTGTGCGATCAGATCGAACATGATGTATCTATGAGTTGGTTTTTTTTGGTGTTGCGAAACCCGGGCGCCCATCACTCGTTGGCAGACGGTCCCGCCCGGGAAAGTCATCAATGCGCGTGGGCGTGTTCCTCCGCGCTGTCGTGGTTGCAGATCAGGCCGATATAGACAGCCGTCAGCAGGGTGAAAACGAGGGCCTGGACGAAGCCGATGAGGATCTCCAGGAAGTAAAAGGGAACCGGCAGCACCCACTCGAACATGCCGTGCATGCTGGTGAGGAGGTTTTCGCCCCCGAAGACGTTCCCGAAAAGTCGGAAGGGCAGCGAGACCAGGCGGAAGCCGATCGAGAGCACCTCGATGATCCCCACCCCGAAAAAGATCCCGAACAGCATGACGTAGATGGCCGGGGGCACCTCTTTCTTGTCGGCCTTGTTACCGAAGAGGTCGTAGATGAGCATCTTCACGCCCACGTAGCGGAACACATACCAGAGCCAGGCGACGAACGAAATGATCGAGAGGGCCAGCGTAGT
>JAUTCS010000136.1 GCA_030673825.1 Verrucomicrobiota bacterium JB024
CCCGGAGGTGGCGGACATCGTCAACGACCTGTACGCCTCCATCGTCACCGCCGGCACGCACAAGGCCTCGTCCATCAAGGTGGCGGAAGCGGCCAAGGTGATCGAAAACACCCAGCGCGACCTGAACATCGCCCTGATCAATGAGCTGTCGATGATCTTCAACCGACTGGACATCGACACCCAGGAAGTGCTGGAAGCCGCCGGTACCAAGTGGAACTTCCTGCCGTTCCGGCCCGGGCTGGTGGGTGGCCACTGCATCGGCGTGGACCCCTACTACCTGACCCACAAAGCGGAAGCCATCGGCTACCACCCCCAGGTGATCCTCTCTGGCCGCCGCATCAACGACGGTATGGGCCGCTACGTGGCCAGCCAGCTGGTCAAGGCGCTGCTGGCCCGCTGCATCCAGGTGAACGGCGCCCGGGTGCTGGTGATGGGCCTGACCTTCAAGGAAAACTGCCCGGACCTGCGCAACACCCGGGTGGTGGATGTGGTCAAGGAACTGGCGGAATACAACGTACGCGTGGACGTGTACGACCCCTGGATCAACCCGGACGAAGCCCACCACGAATACGGCATCCAGCCCATCGAGGCACCCCGGGACGGGGACTACGACGGCATCGTGCTGGCCGTGGGCCACCGGCAGTTCAAGGACATGGGCGCCGAGGCCATCCGCCGCCTGGGCCGCGACGACCATGTGCTCTACGATCTGAAGTACATCCTGCCCAAGGAAGCGGTCGACCTTCGCCTCTAACCCCCCGCTCTTACCCCTCTCGCATGTAGGAGCGGTTTCAACCGCGAAAATACCCCCTCAACGGAGCCCCATTCCCCGTATGAGCAAATACGAACAAGTCAAAGCCGACCTCCAAGCCCACCCCAAAACCTGGCTGATCACCGGCGTGGCCGGCTTTATCGGCTCCAACCTGCTGGAGACCCTGTTGGGCCTGGGCCAGACCGTGGTCGGCCTGGACAACTTCGCCACCGGCCACCAGCACAATCTGGATGAAGTACGGGAAAACGTGGGCGAGGACGCCTGGCAGCGCTTCAGCTTTATCGAAGGCGATATCCGTGACCTGGACACCTGCCGCCTGGCGGTGCGCGACGCCGACCATGTACTGCACCAGGCCGCCCTGGGCTCGGTGCCCCGGTCTATAGCCGACCCCATCGCCACCAACCAGGCCAATATCGATGGGTTCCTGAACATGCTGGTGGCCGCCAAAGACGAGGGCGTGGGCAGCTTCACCTATGCCGCCTCCAGCTCCACCTACGGTGACCACCCGGACCTGCCCAAGGTGGAAGACAAGATCGGCAACCCGCTCTCGCCCTACGCGGTGACCAAGTACGTCAATGAGCTGTACGCCGGCGTCTTCGCCCGCACCTACGGCTTCAAGACCATCGGCCTGCGCTATTTCAATGTCTTCGGCCCCCGGCAGGACCCCAACGGCGCCTACGCGGCGGTGATCCCCAAGTGGACGGCGGCGATGATCCAGGGCGAGACAGTGCGCATCAACGGCGACGGCGAAACCAGCCGCGACTTCTGCTTCGTGGACAACGCGGTGCAGGCCAACCTGCTGGCGGCCACCGCCAAAGAGCAGCACAAGGACGAGGTCTACAACGTGGCCTGCAAGGCCCGAACCAGCCTTAATGAGCTGTTCGACAGTATCGCGGCGGAGCTGGCGAAAGAGGGCGTAGCCTACGACAAGCGGCCGGATTACGGCGACTTCCGAGCCGGCGACGTCCGGCATTCTCAGGCCGATATCAGCAAAGCTGGCGAGGGGCTGGGCTATATGCCTACCCACACCGTGGGCGAAGGTTTGGCGGTGGCTATGTCCTGGTACTCAAAAAACCTTGCTCGATAGCCCTCGTAGACTGACGTCTCGAAGAACACCTCGAAGCTGGAGCGCGACGAATAAATGAAAATTCTGATCACGGGCGGCGCGGGCTTTATTGGCTCAGCGGTTATCAGACATATCGTCTCTGACACGCAGAACAGCGTGGTAAACGTGGATAAACTTACCTACGCAGGGAATCTGGAATCTTTGGCGACAGTAGCGGACAGTGATCGCTATGCTTTCGAGCAGGTGGATATTTGCGACCGCGTAGCCCTGGAGCGTGTTTTCGAAGCCCATCAACCAGATGCCGTCATGCATCTTGCCGCTGAAAGCCATGTTGATCGCTCCATTGACGGGCCAGCCGCTTTCATCGAAACCAATATCGTCGGCACGTACACGCTCTTGGAGGTCTGTCGTCAATATTGGAACGGTCTGGATGCAGAACGGCGTGGGCGCTTCCGGTTGCACCATGTCTCTACCGACGAGGTCTATGGCGACCTGGAAGGTCCAGACGGGCTTTTCACCGAGCACACCCCCTATGCACCAAGCTCGCCTTATTCGGCCAGCAAAGCCAGCTCTGATCATTTGGTTCGGGCCTGGAATCGCACCTATGGCTTACCGGTAGTGATCACCAACTGCTCCAACAACTATGGTCCCTACCATTTCCCCGAAAAGCTGATCCCGTTGATGATTCTCAATGCTTTGGAAGGCAAAGCTTTACCTGTCTATGGCCAAGGCACGCAAATTCGCGACTGGCTCTATGTGGAAGACCACGCCCGCGCGTTGCACAAGGTGGTGAGCGAAGGTGAAATTGGCGAGACTTATAACATAGGCGGCCATAACGAGATGCAGAATATTGAGGTAGTACATACGCTCTGTGATCTCCTTCAGGAAATGGCTCCGCCGCGCGACAATCCAAGCCTCGAAACATTAAGCCACTACCGAGATCTCATCAGTTTTGTGAAGGATCGGCCGGGTCACGATCTCCGCTATGCCATTGACGCTGGCAAGATTGAGCGTGAACTGGGCTGGGTGCCGGAGGAAACCTTCGCAACAGGATTGAGGAAGACCGTTGAGTGGTACCTCGATAATCTTGACTGGTGCGCGCGCGTACAAGACGGAAGCTATCAGCGCGAACGCCTGGGCGTGGGTGCCTCGGCATGAGAATCCTGCTTTTCGGAAAAGATGGACTGGTAGGCTGGGAGCTTCAGAGGGCCCTGGCCCCGCTTGGAGTGGTGGTACCCCTGGGTCGGAAGGGCTGCAAGGGCCTGTGTGGGGATCTGACTAAGCTGGACAGGTTGCGGCAGACGATACGCGAAATCAAGCCAACCGTAATCGTTAACGCTGCAGCGTACACGGCGGTGGATCGTGCCGAGGAAGAGCGCGAGCTGGCCTACATCATCAATGCTAAAGCGCCGACCTTGCTCGCCGAGGAAGCCAAAGCGCAGGATGCCCTTTTAGTGCATTACTCCACCGACTATGTGTTTGACGGTTCGGGTGATCGCGCTTGGCGAGAGCAGGATCCGGTGGCTCCAATCAACCATTATGGCCTCACCAAGCTGACGGGGGAGCAGGCAATCCAGGCTGCGGCTTGTCGTTATTTGATTTTCCGTACCAGCTGGGTGTATGCCGCGAGAGGTAAAAATTTTCTAGGTACGATGGCCAAACTAATCCAAGAACGCGAAGCGCTTACAGTCATTGACGACCAGGTCGGTGCGCCCACCGGTGCCGAACTGATTGCGGACGTGACCACAATAGCTCTCCGGCAGGCTCACCAATATCCAGAACTTACGGGCATCTACAACTTGGTTGCAGCTGGAGAGACTAGCTGGCATGGCTATGCCCAATTTATCGCTGAATGGTTCAAGGAGCAATGCGTACGGATACAGGCTACACCTGAGCGTATCCAGCCGATCCCAAGCGCGGCTTGGCCTACCCCGGCGAGGCGTCCGCTAAATTCGAGATTGGACCGAAGCAAACTGGAAAACGCTTTCGGTCTTCAGTTACCGGAGTGGCAAGTGGGCGTGGAACGTGCGCTGGCTGAGCGCCAAAACTTCACCATATCGCAGGATTGAAAAATGGCACGCAAAGGAATCGTATTGGCCGGCGGCTCCGGCACCCGCCTCTACCCCATCACCAAGGGCATCTCCAAACAGCTACTACCCATCTACGATAAGCCGATGATTTATTACCCACTATCGGTGCTGATGCTGGCGGGTATTCGCGAAATCCTAATAATCACTACACCGGAAGATCAAGCAGGCTTCGTGCGACTGCTGGGCGATGGCTCCCAATTCGGGGTATCACTCACCTATGAGGTTCAACCGAGCCCTGACGGCCTCGCTCAGGCGTTCATTCTAGGCGAGCAATTCATTGGAAGTGACCCGGTCTGTCTAGTATTGGGCGACAATATCTACCACGGACCCGGCCTTTCCATGTTGCTGCAGACCGCTTCTAACCGCCGGGCTGGCGCGACGATTTTCGGTTATCAAGTGACCGACCCTGAACGTTTCGGGGTCGTAGAATTTGACAAAAATCAGCGTGCTATCTCTATCGAGGAGAAGCCCGAGAAACCGAAATCACGATATGCGGTAACGGGCCTGTATTTCTACGACAACGACGTGGTGGAAATTGCCAAGGCGGTTAAACCCTCTGACCGGGGGGAGTTGGAGATTACCAGTGTCAATCAGGCTTACATGGAACGGGGCGATTTAAACGTTGAACTGCTTGGTCGCGGATACGCATGGCTTGATACTGGAACGTTTGATTCCTTGCACGAAGCTTCAGGCTACATCGAGACCCTCGAGAAGCGCCAGGGTCTGAAGGTGGCCTGCCTGGAAGAGGTAGCCTACCGTATGGGGTTTATTACTCGGAGCCAGCTGCTTGTCCAAGCTGAGGAGACCAAAAAGAATGGTTATGGCGACTATCTAAAACAGCTGGCCGAGCAGGAGGATTGAGCTCGATGGAGATATTTGAGACAAAAATCCCTGAAGTTAAAATTATAAAGCCTAGAGTTTTTGGGGACGAGCGGGGGTTCTTCATGGAAACTTGGAATGAACGTGATTTTTCCGGCGTTGGGATTAAGTCAGCCTTTGTTCAGGATAATCACAGCCGCTCGGTCCAGAACACCTTGCGTGGTTTGCATTATCAGTTGCCCCCTTATGCGCAAGGAAAGCTTGTTCGAGTTATACGTGGAGAGGTCTTTGACGTGGCAGTGGACATCCGAAGGGGCTCACCAACCTTTGGTGGATGGGTAGGGAGAGTTCTTTCAGAAGAGAACCGCCTACAAATGTGGTTGCCGCCTGGTTTTGCACACGGCTTTTACGTTATTAGCGAAACGGCAGACTTTCAGTATAAATGCACAGAATTCTATACGCCAAGCCACGAGCGATGTATTCGCTGGGATGATGAAGTGTTAGCGATTAATTGGGGAATCCAGCGAGAGCAAAAGCCGATCGTCTCAAAGAAAGATACTCAAGGGACAAGTCTCAACGATGCAGATTTATTTGAGGCTTAGTGGGCCTTGAGTCATTGCTGGCTTCGGCGATCACGCTTTAGGAATGAGGTAAAAAATGAGTCCTTATATTCATCCGCTCGCAGATGTTAAATCCAAAAACATCGGCGAAAATAGTCGTATTTGGCAGTATGTTGTCATCTTTCCGCAAGCCCGAATAGGTCGAGATGCCAATATCTGCTCACACTGTCTTATTGAGAATGATGTGGTTATCGGTGACCGTGTGACTGTAAAGAGCGGAGTCCAGCTTTGGGATGGGCTTCGTGTTCACGATGATGTCTTTATAGGGCCGAACGCCACATTTACTAATGATAGAATGCCGCGCAGTAAAAAGTTGCCTGAGAAATTTTTGGAGACAGTGTTGGAGTCAGGAGTCTCTATCGGGGCAGGTGCGGTAATTTTGCCAGGTATACGAGTTGGCACCAATGCTATGGTTGCAGCCGGCGCTGTAGTCACGCGATCCGTCCCACCGAACGCTATTGTGGTTGGTAATCCTGCTAGAATTATGGGCTATGTCGATGCCGGTTACAACGGGGTTATTAATGAAAAGAGTGATAATAAAGATATAGAGCCTGGGGTTTATGCGACGCAAGTGCCAGGGGTTAGTATACACAAGATGGATCGTTTCGCCGATATGCGAGGAAGTTTGACTGTAGGTGAATTCGAAAGGACGGTTCCATTTTCAGTTAAGCGCTATTTTATGGTGTTCGATGTGCCGAGTGCCGAAACTCGTGGTGAACACGCCCATTGGAAATGTCATCAATTTCTTATTTGTGTTCGTGGAAGTTGTTCCGTTGTTGCGGATGATGGTAAAAATAGAGAAGAATTCTTACTGGATCGCCCAGATACTGGTATTTATCTGCCGCCCATGATATGGGGTATTCAGTATAAATATTCGTCGGACGCCCTTTTGCTTGTTTTTGCATCGGAATATTACAGCGCGAAAGACTATATTAGAAGTTACGAAGATTTTAAAAATTTTTCCGGTGACCGAAGATGATCCCTTTCCTTGATCTTCGTGCTGCTTATGTTGAGATGAAAGATGAAATCGATAGTGCTATAGCTCGTGTTTTAGATGGAGGTTGGTATATTCTCGGTCCGGAGGTGGAGGCATTCGAAGCTGAATGGGCCGATTATTGTGGGGCTAAAATCGCAGTAGGTGTGGCCAACGGGTTGGATGCACTGACCCTGTCGCTAAGAGCGCTTCGCATTGGTGCTGGCGATGAAGTGATTGTTCCATCGAACACCTATATTGCTACCTGGCTAGCTGTATCTAGCGTCGGCGCAACCCCTGTGCCTGTTGAACCTGATCCACGTACGTACAATATTGACCCGAGCAGAATAGAAGATGCGATTACTGCCCGGACGCGCGCTGTTTTGCCGGTGCACCTTTATGGTCAGCCTGCGGACCTGGAGCCAATTGTTTCTTTGGCGCGTAAGCACGGCCTGCGAGTGATTGAGGATGCCGCTCAAGCACACGGTGCTCGCTACAAGGGACGCCGGGTCGGTGCGCATGGAGATGCTGTTTGCTGGAGTTTCTATCCAGGTAAGAACCTGGGGGCACTTGGCGATGCGGGGGCTGTCACTACGAATGATCCCCAGCTTGCGGAGCGCATACGTGCGTTACGCAACTATGGCTCTAGTAGGAAGTACGTGAACGAGCTATTAGGGGTTAACTCCCGGCTCGACCCGGTGCAGGCGGCCGTACTTAGAGTCAAGTTGAGGACCCTGGATGCTTGGATCGGACGGCGCCGGGCGATTGCACAGATTTACACACAAGGGCTTATCGGTACTGGATTGATTCTTCCCTACGTTCCAGAGTGGGCTGATCCGGCTTGGCACTTATACGTAATCCGGAGCCAAGAACGAGATGCTACACAGCGACGCCTGAGTAGCAGAGGAGTCGGGACGCTGATTCATTACCCTATTCCGCCCCATATGCAGACGGCTTATTCCGATCTCGGTCTGGCGGCAGATACATTGCCTATCGCTCGTGATTTAGCATCGGAGATGCTGAGCCTCCCGATGGGCCCGCATTTAACACTGGCTGACGCAGCCAAAGTGGTTTCGGAGCTAAAGTGAAATGATTGGGAGATTCTTAAGAGGTATATTTAGGC
>JAUTCS010000137.1 GCA_030673825.1 Verrucomicrobiota bacterium JB024
GAAACGCCCCCACCGTCATCGAGATATAGGTGTGGCGCAACACGTCATGCGGCAGTGAAAAACGTTCCCGCACCTGCGCCCACATGTCCTCGAAGCGCTTGGTCCGGACGATGGGGTATTCGGAGACGGGGTACTTCTCCAGCCACAGTTGGAGGTTGGGCTGGAGCTTGATGGTCCGCTTTTCGTTGTTCTTGGAGGCTCCAGGCTCAATCAGGATCACGCCGGTGTCCAGCCGGATGTCTTTTTCTTCCAGCTTGCTGATTTCCCCGTTGCGCCAGTCCGGGCGGATGCCAGCGAAGAGCGTCAGGGCAAAATAGGGGACCATGCAGCCCGGTTTGTTCCACCACTGCCCGTCCTTGTTCTGCTCCCCCTGGTAAGCTTCCAGCCAGTGCATCAGGGTCTCAGCCTGCCGGGCGCTGAGCGTCTCCGCCGTCCCACGGGACTTTTTGATCTTAAATTGACGAACTCCCGTGATGGGGGTTTCTGAGGCGTATTTGCGAGAGAGGCAGAATTTGAAAAAGGTGCTTAGGTACCAAAGCCTATTGTTCCATGTCTTTTGGGATGCCGCTTCCCGGCTTCCCAGTTGCTTGCCGCTGAGATAATCATTGATGTCGTCGGCAAGGATCTCGTTCGTCAGGCGACCGGTAAAGACCTTCTGGAACGTAGCCATTTCACCCGAGATGGAGCGGTATTGGCGTGGCGAGATGATGCCGCGCCCCGATTCGTTTTTCTTCTCCGTCAAATACTCCTTTACGGCGTTCTCGACGGTAATGGCCTCTTCGGCTTCATGGTAATGCTCGATCAGGAATCGGGCGGCGAAGGAGAGACTTTTGCTGAGGCCGGCTTCACGAAGCAGGCTCGTTGCCGCAATGGCATCCCGGTTTTGTTCATGGGTGAGGGTGGTAAAAACGGTTTGCCCCTCGCTCGCCTCGTTCAGATGGCGGATCTCCAGCTTTTGCTTTTCGGCGACCGCATCGCTGTATTTGAGGAAATTTTTGCGGATACGTTGCCCGTTGAGCGTCCCCGATACCCGGTAAACTTCCTGTCCGCTGGGGTTGGGGAAGCGAGTGATCTTAAATCGACTTTTAGCCATGAGTTTTTCCGATTTGCCAATTCAAAATGGCAAATTCGTCGGAAAAGTCGATAAATACTGGTACCCGGGGCGGGGGTCGAACCCGCACTCCCGAAGGAAACGGATTTTGAGTCCGTCGCGTCTGCCAATTCCGCCACCCGGGCAAAGTGCGAAAGCGGGAAGCCTAGGGGAATATTTTGTCCCCGCAATCTTTAAAAGCAGGCGTGTGTAGTGGGCCGATGTCGAGGCGAGCGTTGGGGGTGGGCCGTATGCGATGGCGGAGCGCAGGTATGTGCGGGCTTGCCGGTTGGCGAAACAGGGGAAGTCGGCACATGACGGGCACCCTTGGTGGTGCGGGGGCGCTACTCCAGGCCGAGCTGCTGCTTGATGAAGCTCTTGATCTGCTGGACGCCTTCCCAGCCGTGTTCGCGGATGAGCACGATGGCGAAGTAGATCACGACCAGATAAAGGAGGGAGGCGATCACGCCCAGGACACATGCGCCGATGGCGAAAAGGCCGTCGTCCTCGCACAGGCCGACGCCGATGAGAAAGATGACCATGGCCGGGGCGGTGTTGGTCGAGGGGATGGGCAGGCACATGAGCAGGCTCATGAAGATGACCAGCACGGCCATCAGCCGGTAGCCGCCGCGGCTGTTGATCCAGCGCAGGCGCGGGCGCACGAGCTTCTCCACCCAGCGGAAAAAGCCACTGGTCTTGCCGATCATCCCCGCGAGCTTGCTGCGGGTGAAGGCCTTGTCGCGCATTTTCTGCGGCAGCCAGGGGGTGCGGCGGCCCTTGAGCATCTGGAGGCCGAGGATGAGGATGGCGATTCCGAAGGGCGTGCTGTAGCCCGCCGCCGGGACGGGCAGGGCGCTGGGCAGGGAGAGCAGCACCAGGAGCATGCCGAATTGCTTGTCCTCGATGGCATCGACCATCTCGCCCAGCGTGACTTTTTCGCTTTGGCCGGCGATGATGGACTGGAGGGATTCGGAAAGGCTGTGGGAGGCCGGGTGGGGTTCGCTCATGGTGATGGCGTTGAAAAATGCGGAAAAAGGGGATATTTACAAGACAGTGGCGTCATACCCCCGTAAAAAAGGCGCTAAAATCCAGACCCGACCGGCATGGAAGGGGGACTTGGTGCATGTTTGTGCCATTAGGGTTAACTTTTTCTTTGCGCATACGCAAAAAAACCTTAAACGTTTCATGTCCCTCAACCCTACATGAAGTAAAGTTACTTATGGCTCAGGCCAGCCCAGTCCCGTCCTGCAATAACGATTCGGCGATACCCCGAGTCAGTGGGAAAGACCGTGTTCTGAGCGAACGGGCCTGCCGGGGGATTATCGCGGCCTATCGCCGCAGCCTCGACTGGGTGCTGCACCTGCCGATGTGGGAAGAGCTTCACGAGGACGGCCTGCGCGAACTGGGCCTGCCGCAACCCCGCCGGGGGATCAACCTGCGCTCGGTCGTGGATTCGCTCCTGCTGGAGAACAAGCACGAACTGATCACGTGGCTGCTGGCGCACTTCGAGGGCCGCTTCCCGGCGAAGACGGCGTTGTCCTACGGGGACCGCTTTGGTCTGGACCTTTGGAATAGCCGCGAGCTGGATGTGGACTTGAGCCAGGACCATTGGCTGGAGTTCAAGGAGAAGATCACCTTTGCCATGGGCACGCGCCACCGCCGTTACAAGCGGGCGCAGACGGTGCTCTTCCGCCGCTACCAGTCCCTGACCCACAAGCTGGTCAACCGCCAGGTCTTCGACCCGAACCTGCGCCCCGACGCTTTTCAGGAGGCCAGCATCGGCCTCATCCACGCCATCGACAAGGTGGAGGACAACAAGGCCTCCTTTGGCAGTTACGCCCGCACGTGGATCACTCGGCACATCCGTAACTATTTGATGGAGGAGCACTTCCCAGTGCACGTGCCGATCAATCTGGCCTCCCGCATCCTGACCGAATCCAGCAAGGGCGAGCCCGCCCCCGGCCAGGAGAAGCCCAAGGATCCCTCGCCCTACGAGGGCCTGCTCAAGCCGCGCCTGTCGCTCGACGACATGGCGGACGACTCCGACGGGAACGCGCCCCGCCACCTCAGCGACGAGGAAGCCGTCGCCCCCTCGGATTCTCTGACCGAAAAGGACCTCTACCGCACCCTGCTGGAGGTGCTCGACGGGCTCACCGACAAGCAGCGCGAGGTGCTTGCCCTGCGTTTCGGCCTGGAGCCCGGCACGGACCCGCGCACCCTCGCGAGCATTGCCTCCGAGGTCGGCATCTCCCACCAGCAGGTGAGCATGCGCGAAAAGCGGGCGTTGCAGAAGCTTGAATCCGCCCTCAAGCCGGTCTATCAAGAGATCTATGATTGAGGCGAAAGCCCCCGCATCCACTCCCCGGCTCGGTTTTCTTGGCGGTAGTTTCGACCCCGTGCACTATGGGCACCTGCTCATCGCGCAGGACGCGATGGAGCAGCTCGAGCTCGACGCCGTGTACTTCGTGCCTTCGCCGCACACGCCCCTGCGCGAGCAGGCCCCGGCGGTGGACGGGGTTCACCGCGTGGCCATGCTCGACCTCGCGCTGCAGGGCGACGACCAGCTTCGCGTCGAGGACTGTGAGATGCGCCAGCAGGCCCCCGTTTATACGGTCGATACGCTCGCGCGCCTGCGCCGCAAGCACGCTCAGGCCCGGCTCTTTTGGATCGTCGGGGCCGACCATGTGGCGAAGTTCTCCCGCTGGCACGAGCCGCACACGCTGCTGGAGCTGGCCGAGGTCATCGTGGTGGGTCGCCCGGGCAAGGCGCTGACCGTGCCCACCGGTTTCCCGCCCGAACGTTTTCACCTCGTCAACGGCCATCCCTTCGCGGTCAGTTCGAGCGAATTGCGCCAGCGTTTCGCCGAGGGCAGGGGGGCGCGGTTTTTCTTGCCGCCCGCCGTTGAGGCCTATATCGAAACCCACAAGCTTTATTGTGACTGAATCCACCTCCGACACCCAACCCATTTCCGCTGAAGATAAAAAGCGCCTCCGGCATTGCCTGGACGCGCTGGACGACCGCAAGGCGGAGAACCTGAAAGTTCTCGACGTGCGCGGCCAGTCCTCGGTCACCGATTACCTGATCCTGGCCACCGGGAACTCCAACCCTCACCTGCGGGCCCTGCGCGTGGCCGCTGAGCGTGCCTTCTCCGAAACCGGCGACGACGTGATCGGGGTGGATAATGTCCCCGAAAGCGGCTGGCTCGTGGTGGACGCCTACGACATCATGGTCCACCTCTTCACCGCCGAGGTCCGTGGCAACTACCGCCTCGAAACCCTCTGGCGCGACGCCATCGAGGTCGAGGTGTAGGGGAGGATTCTGGGCTTGCGCAGCCCAGACCCGCGGCAGGTCCGGCTGGACCAGCATTCAGCCTGCACTTTCGATGCTTGCAGCATCGTGTCAGCGATTACGGGAAATGAGCATCGCTCATTTCCCGTAATCGCTGAGCGAAGGCATCAAAACTGGATCGCCACTATTTACTTACGTGATTCCATCGGTATTTGGATGGTCTTTCTGCCGGATGGTCTTTATTATTAAATGCTACTGATGGGCAATGTGCTTGTTTTTCTGGTCTTCTTCGTTGTGGCTGCGTCGCTCTTCACCTGGGTGGTGTGTTTTCAAGCGATTGCCCGGAGTCTGAAGTATGATTTTACGGCGGAATGGGAGCGGGCTGGGCGAGTCATCTATTTTCCAGAAGCGAGTCCGCGGGACCTTCTGACATGCGGGTTCGCGACGAACCGGGCTGTGGGGCGCTGGATGATCTCGAAGCCGGATTTTGTCGATAAATCGAGCAGCCTGGCTAACGTTTACCTAGGCTTCCGGTTGAGCGGGGGGTGCCTGGTGGCCTGTTGGGGGTTGCTGATCATCGATCAATGCTTTCTCCGGTTATTTTCGGATGCTTCGATTGACTTCCTATTGGCACGTGAATGAGTTGCCTGTGTGAGCGATATCAATGCCTGTACTCGCTACGAATCTTGAAAATGTCATGAACTGGCGGCGCGTTTTGATGGAAAAGCTCGGACTGCGGGCGCCGGAGGACCGGGCGGGGCGGGGGCGTTTCGGAGAGAAGCGGGCGGCGGCGTATTTGCGGAAAAAGGGCTACCGTGTGCTGGCGCGGAACTGGCGTGCGGGGCATGACGAGATCGACCTGGTCTGCCAGGACGGGGCGGTGCTGGTCTTCGTGGAGGTGCGTACGCGAGACGGAACGGCGCTGGTCGGCGGGTATCACTCCGTCACGGAGGAGAAAAAGACGCGCCTGCGGCGGGCCTGCCGGGCGTACGTGAAGAAGCTTTCGCCTCCGCCGGCGCACACACGCTTTGATATTGTGGAACTTAGGCTTGGCCAAGCGGGCGATTTCACTCTATATCACCACCCGAACGTATCTCTGTTTAACCAGACCTAGACTCTCTCACATGTTCGCAAGGCTGATTCGACCGTTCCTCCGGGCCCAGGTGTGCCCACAGGCTGGGTGGGTGGCTGCGCGCGTGCGGGGCATAACCTCCGACTGATTATCTTTCTATGAGTGAAGACCGTCACCCGTTCCTGCAGGGATTGAGCAAGCACCGCGGCGCGCCGCCCACGATCATCGTGATCTTCGGGGCTTCCGGCGACCTGACCGCCCGCAAGCTCATCCCCGCCCTCTATAACCTCGGCCTGGATAACCTGCTGCCGGGCGATTTCCACCTCATCGGCTACGGACGTAAGGATATCCCGGACGCGGACTTCCAGGCCGACGCCGAGGCGGATATTAAGAAGTTCTCCCGCCGCCCGCTCAACGAGGACATCTGGCCCCAGCTCAAGAGCAATATCCACTACCACGCGGGCGGTTACGACGACCCGAAGGCTTTCGAAGAACTGCGCGAGAAGTGCCTCGGCATCGAGAAAAAGGCCGGACGCGACCTCCAGTTCGTTTTCTACATCTCCACGCCCCCGAGCGTTTTTAAGCCCATCCTGGAAAACCTCGGCTCCAGCGGCCTGGCTGCCCACGGCAAGGGCACTCCGCTGGCCTCGAAGATGATCATCGAAAAGCCCTTCGGGCGCGACCTGGCCACGGCGCAGGAGCTGAACCGGATCATCGCCAACCAGTTTGACGAGCACCAGGTGTACCGGATCGACCACTATCTGGGTAAGGAGACCGTGCAGGACCTCATGGTGTTGCGCTTCGCCAATACCATTTTCGAGCCCATCTGGAACCGCCGCTACGTGGACTGCGTGCAGATCACCGTGGCCGAAGACCTCGGCGTGGGCACGCGCGGGGGGTACTACGACACGTCCGGCGCCACCCGCGACATGCTCCAGAATCATACCATGCAGCTGCTCGCCCTTACTGCGATGGAGGCCCCTGTTTCCCTCGGGGCCGAGGACATCCGCGACGAGAAGGTCAAGCTGCTCAAGTCCATCCAGCCCCTCAAGCTCGACCCGAAGGAAGGTGACGCCGTCCGCGCCCAGTATTCCGAGGGTCTGATCGGCGGGGAGAAAGTCCCCGGCTACCTGCAGGAGCAGGACATCCCGCAGACTTCCTCGACCGAGACCTTTGCCGCGCTGCGTTTCCACATCAACAACTGGCGCTGGCAGGGCGTGCCCTTTTACCTGCGCTCGGGCAAGCGCCTGGCCCGCCGCGTCTCCGAGATTGCCATCCAGTTCAAGCAGCCCCCGGGCGGCCTGTTTACGGACCCGACGCGCTTCGACATGGCCTCGAACACCCTGGTCATCCAGATCCAGCCGGACGAGGGCACCACGCTGCTCATGAACTCGAAGATCCCCGGCCTGGAAACGCGCACCCAGCCGGTCAAGATGCACTTCCGCTACGCCACGACCTTTGGCTCGAACACGCCCGAGGCCTACGAGCGGCTCATCCTCGACGCCATGGTCGGCGACTCCACGCTGTTTATCCGCGGGGACGAGACCGAGACTTCGTGGAAGCTCTACACCCCGCTGCTGGAGTACTGGGAATCGTGCGGGCGCAAGGGGCTCGACTCCTACGCCTGCGGCTCCTGGGGCCCGCTCTCGGCGGACCGCCTGCTGTGGGACAGCAACCACGAATGGCGCCGCGCCGGTCCCTAGGCCCCGCCTGCCGCGCCCCTGTTAACCCTCACGGAGAATGGATCCCATGATTGAGGACATGACTATTTTCGACGCACTGCCGGGCCAGCTGATGGATGTCTCGGAGGTGACGCACTCGCTCACCCAGATGTGGGCGGGCACCGTCGCGCACGACCAGGAGGCCCCCTCGGAGTTCCGGGCCTCGCAGATGAATATCGTGTTGCACTTCGGCTTAAAAACCTCGCCGGACGAGGCCTTTGACCGGTTCAACACCGCCATCGCCTTCGCCCAGCGCTACCCGTGCCGGATCATCGTGCTGTGCCCGATGGGCCGGGAGCCGAGCGACCGCCTGCTCCAGGGCAAGCTCTTCGCCCAGTGCTACGTGGGCTCGTCCATCCGCGAAATGTGCTGCTGCGAGGCGCTCATCCTGGGCTACCCGACGCGCGAGGCGGGTTTCCTCGTGAACCAGGTTTCCATCTGGCTGGAGAATGACCTGCCGACCTACCACTGGTTTAACCGCATCCCGGCCGAGCGCATCACCGGCATGCACATGGAGTTCACCAAGCGCTGCCGCCGGGTCATCTACGACTCGGACGTGGAGGAGCCGGAGATTTTGAAAGTGCCCTGGCCCAAGCCTGAAGCGGCCATCGACCTGGCGCACGCCCGCATCCTGCCCATCCGCCAGTCGCTCGGGCAGTTCCTCAGCCGCTATCCCACGGCCAAGCTCGCGGGCGGGCTGCTCTCTGTGCAGGTGCGCTACACCGAGGGGCGCGAGGGCGAGGCCCGCAACCTGCTCAAGTGGTGCGAATCCTGCCTCAAGGGCTGCGCCAAGGACGCCAAGCTCGACCTCAACGCCGAGTTTACCCTGCATAAGATCGACTGCGGGCACTGCCTGGAGATCGAGTGGAAGTACGACGACGACCGACATTTCCTGTGGACCCACGAGGCCAAGGGGCTGGACGCGCGCGTCACCGCGGACTTCGGCGAGGGCCGCGTCAGCGCCCCCATGCAGGTCGGCTTCCTCGAACCGGTCAACGCCCTGGCCGAGGCCTTGTTTTTCAGCTGAGCGGTGCAGAACGCCCGCCGCGCCGGCTGGCCCCGACTCTCAAACTCTCAAACCTTCAAACTCTCAAACTGTTTTCATGAAGAGCATCCCGACCGACTACGGCCAGCTTCACATCGTCAGCGAACAGGAACTCTACGCCGAAACCCTTCGCTATATCAAGCAGGCTGCCGAGGCCGCCGGTGACGGCTTGGCCACGGTCGGGCTGACCGGCGGCTCCACCCCGAAGGCTTTTTACAAGTGGGTCACGGCCCACAAGGGGCTCTCGCTGGCCACGGCGCAGAAGATCCTCTGGACCACCAGTGACGAGCGTTGCGTCCCTCAGGAGGACGACGACAGCAACTTCGGCCACGCTGACCGCGAGATGCTCGCCCCGCTCGGCGTTCCCGCCGAGAACAAGCTTCCCTGGCCGACCGAGCTGGAGCCCAAAGCCTGTGCCGACGCCTACACCAAGACCTGGAACACCCGCGTGGGCAAGGACCGCGCCTACGACCTGTGCCTCGTCGGCATGGGCGGGGACAACCACACCCTGTCGCTCTTCCCGAAGTGCCCGCTCATCGGTGCGGGGTTGACCGAGAGCTTCGCCGCCACCAACTGGCCCGAACGCGGCTGGCGCGTGACCCTGACCCCGCACGGCCTTTCCCTGTGCAAGCGGATCGTGGTCTCCTGCCCCGGTGCGGGCAAGGCCGAGGCTCTCAAGGCCGCCCTCCAGGGCGACTTCGACCCCACCCACAAGCCCATCCAGCTCCTTCGCGCCCACGCCGACAAAACCGTCTGGCTCGTGGACGAAGCCGCCGCTGCGCTGCTGTAGGGTAGGGTACTGGACGTTGTTTCTGGGCTTGTGCAGCCCAGACCCGCAGCAGGGTCCGGCTGGACCAGCATTTAGCCTGTACTTTCGATGCTTGCAGCATCGCGTCTGCGCTCACGGGAAATGAGCTTGCTCATTTCCCGTGAGCGCAGAGCGAAGGCATCAAAACTGGGTCGCCACCTTTTTGCCGAAAATGGGAGGTCAGGAGACTTTCTGTGAAAGAGGCGGAGGCGGTTGCTCACGCCACTTTCGCGCGGCTGCCTGATCGAGATAAGTGCGCGTGAAGGGCGTGCGGTAAATCTGCCGGGCGCGCCAGAGGCGCTGGAGGGCGAAGGCGGTCAATGCGCCGCCGAGGAACCACCAGATGGGCGCGTGGGCGGCGTCAACACGTGTTCTGCTCAGCGCAAAGAGAGTCAGGCACAGCAGGATGAGGAAGAGCGGATCTTCAATATTGAAGCGCCACTTGTACCAGGGCAATTTCTCCAGACCCAGTGACGGGGCCGTGGGAGGTGGAGTATCCATGAGGGATACAGCTTGGTGCAGGTGGGTGTCGGTGGCAATGCTGTTCCAGTAGTCGCAAGCGAAAGGCGGGAGTCGCGGGTCAAGGGGCAGGCGCCTGTCTGGCACCGATAGGGCAACTGCTAGCCGGGGACCCCATTCAGATGCGAAGCATCTAGGGTCCAGGGCTTGCCCTGGCTGGTTTACCCCACGATCTTCACAAAGGTGCGCTTACCGGCCTGGAGGATGTGCTGGGCCTCGGGCTTTTCGAGGGGGAGGAAGGGGTCGGCGGCTTTTTCCTCGTTGAGCTTGACCGCGCCCTGCTCGATCAGGCGGCGCACTTCCTTTTTGCTGGGGAAGAGCTTGGTGCGGGAAAGGACTTCGGTCAGGGGGAGCTGGTTTTCCTCGCCGGCGATCTCGCGCCACGAAAACACGGGCATGTCGTCGGGCAGCTTGTTTTTGGAAAAGACCTGCTCGAACTGCTCGCGCTCGTGGCGGGCGGCTTCGAGGGAGTGGAACATCGCGGTGAGCGAGACGGCCAGGTTTTTCTTGGCGTCCATGGGGTGCTCCTCCTTGTGGCGGGCGATCACATCGCCATCCACCTCCAGCAGGAGGCGGTAGTAGTCCCACATGGTGTCGTCGTTGATGGACATGATCTTGCCGAACATGTCCTTGGCCGAGTCGTTGAAGGAGATGTAGTTGCCCGCGCACTAGGACAACATCTTGGCTCCGGCCAGGCCCACCACCAGCGGCAAGGTGATGACGGTCAGCTCCGG
>JAUTCS010000138.1 GCA_030673825.1 Verrucomicrobiota bacterium JB024
AGAGAAATCAGAGGGAGAGAATGCCGAGGAAGAGGCGCGTTGTTCTTCCGGGTTACCCCCATCATATTCTTCATCGGGGCCACAATCGCCAAGCCGTATTCAAAGAAGAAGAAGACTACTCCAAGTATCTGGCGGACGTTAAAGAGTTGAAGCGGACCTTTGGGCTCGACGTATATGCATGGTGTCTGTTGCCCAACGAAGTACATCTATTGGTAAACCCCGGCGATGACGCCGCGGCCATGGGGGACTTCATGAAATCCCTGGCCGCACGCATGACCCGATTCCGCAATGCCCGCGAAGCCCGTCGTGGCACTTTGTGGGAAAGTCGTTATCGCTCTAGTCCCGTGCAGGATGGCTGGATGCTGCAGTGTTCGCGATTCCTGGAAACCCTGCCGGTACAAGAAGGTTGGGTTCCAAGCGCTGATAGTTATCGCTGGACCAGCCTTGCTGAGCGGCTCGGGCTGTTGCAAACAGGCGTACTTGATACCTTACCTGGCTGGCAGACGTTGGGCGCCGACGAAGCGCGGCGCCTTCAAGCCTACATCACGTATTTAAATACGCAGGCTCTGGAATGGGAGCAGGAGCTGATCCGCAACGCAGTGGAGCGGAATC
Source organism: Verrucomicrobiota bacterium JB024 (assembly GCA_030673825.1). Classification (GTDB taxonomy): domain Bacteria; phylum Verrucomicrobiota; class Verrucomicrobiia; order Opitutales; family Cerasicoccaceae; genus Ruficoccus. The sequence goes on from JAUTCS010000138.1 coordinate 613, forward strand.
AGCTCACCGGCGATGCTGACTTCGCCGACGAAGTCGAAGCCATTACCGGTGATCGCATCAGTAATCGCGGCCGTGGCCGTCCTCCGAAAAAGCCAACCTGAAAAGAGCGCGTCCGCGCAAAAAGTCAACCTTACGGTCGAGTAGCTTGAGAAGATTATGGATTTTTTTCTGAGAATTTTTTATTTCAAATAAAATCAGTAAGTTATAAAAAGAGGACCGAGCTGTTTATGACCCTTATAAATTTGTTTTCTTATGCATCGCCGCTAAACTGCTAGACGAGGAGAGCGTGAAAGCGGATGCGGGCACGCTGTCCTGATAAGCGCAACACGAACGAGAAGCGCAAATCACAAAAAGGGCCACGCCCACTCGAGCCTGCTCGCCCGCCATGGCGATAAAGGTCACACGGGCCAGGCCCGTGCCATCGGAGCCGTGTTCAAGGCCAGGCCCAGGGAGGGTGTATGTCGGGGAAGGGACGTTTGGTGCTGCCAGGCTACTCACATTACGTGCAAATGCGTGGCCACAACGGCGAGGCCATTTTTCATACCGCTTGGGATTATCGGCGCTTTCTGACATTGATGGGCGAGGCGCGCGTCCGTCACCACGTGGACGTGCAGGCCTGGTGCCTGCTGCCCAACGAGGTGCACCTGTTGGTATCGCCGCATTATTCGAAGAGCAATCTCACCGCCATGATGCGTCATCTGGGCATGGTTTACACTCGTATCTACAATAGCTGCCACGGCTACACCGGCAGTCCCTGGCAAGGGCCTTACCGTAGTAGCGTGGTGCAGAATGGCCACTGGCGCATGGCTTGCCTGCGCTACATCGAAACGCTGCCGGTGCGGCTGGGCCTGAGCTGTTCGGTGAAACTACACCCCTGGATTAGTTGGCGGGCGCGGTTGGCGCACGAATGGTACGTGGACCACGACACAGATTATCTGGAGTTGGCTGAAACCGACGCGGAACGACGGGAACGCTACCGTGGCTTCCTTGCGATGGGGGTGGACCCAAATGAAGCGGAGTTGATCGAAACCCAGCTCCGCCGCGGCCAGCTGATTGGCAATCCGGGCTTCGTCGACGAAATCGAACAACTTACCGGTCGCCGAATTGAATCCCGCGGCCCGGGTCGGCCACCCAAGAAGAAAAAGAAGAAGTAAGCGTCGGGCTGGCGGTGGGTGGCCGTTGACCGCACAGACATCCGTAAGACTCGTCAGGCGAACAGGTCGTCAAGGCTTTTGACATCCAGGATATACGATCGGCAAAGGTCGCCAACTCTTCTTCGGAGGCGCTCCTTCCATTCGGGTCCGCAGCCACTTTATCAAACGCTCAAGTGCGGTCATCGCTGTACAGTAGCCCGGTGTGCACCAGGATACGCAGCGCCATATCGGCCACGCAAATCACCGATGACATAGTTGCCATTCAGCTTCTGCAGAGAATCCAGGTCGAGGGCGGAGGCCCATTCAGCCGGAAAAAAGCCGATAAGCAAGTCGCCGGGAGGCGCAGAGCGACGACGGGATTTTTGCCGCGTTACGTTCCGGAACAGAAGGGGCGGCTAAAGATCACCACGTATTAAGCCGGCTGCTTTATATGGCCAAACCAAATAAAAAAGCGCTGCATCGTCTGTCCTGTTTTAATAAAAAACCCCGATCTGGCACTCGCGTTCCCGAAAAAAAAGCTCTGAGTAGTTTTTATAAGTAGTTGAAATTGCGGATTAACATTGTAACCGGGAAAATAAACCCCGGTGGGCGGGGCGTAATCCATTGTATGGGCTTGCGTGATCTTTGTAATTTGGAGGTGCCGAAGGGATCGACTCCGATCGAAAAGGGAAGTTCCCATTTTCTCTTTCGGATCGGGGCGGCTCGGGAGGCTTGCCAAATTGTCCAGAAGGACAACAACAAAATAGGTTAGAAGGAGATTGACCATGAAAACGCAAATCCTGAAATCAAGCATGCTGGCTTTGGTCGGCGCCGTGGCGATCGCTGCTGGAACCGCTCATGCGGACGACCAGTACGCCATCTACAAAGGGGAAACCACCCTTACCACTGCAACTGGTGCTACTGCTGTTTGTTGGCTGACGATCGCCGGCACCATCGATGAAAATGGTAGTGTTACAGTTAAGGCAGCAGGTGCCCGGCCTGGGGACTATCCGACCTGCTCCGCGATTTATCTGGGCAATATTGCCTGGACCGGCACTATGAGTAACCTGTCTGGCGCTGGGAGTGTTCCGCTTGTTACCGACGCGTCAATTCCTGGGAATCCGAGTACTGTTCTTCCCGCTACTGGCGATCAGTGTACGGGAACAGTAACCGGGATCACCTACCCTGGTGTGGTGTCCGGTACTCAAACAGGTAATGCGATCCCGTCCCAGATCGACATCAATAACCCCGGCACCTTCAACTACGGAACTAACTGTGCCATTGAAGGTACTTTGAACTTGATTCCTGCTCACGGATAAAATGCTTTGAGAGAAGCCCTCCCGGAGTATCCGGAGGGGCTTTTTTTATGGGATTGACCCGTCCTGAATGGCGTTGACACGTTCCAGCCTAGATTGTGGGAGAGCGTGATTAATCAACGAGTTAAGCGCACGCAACGGGATTACACCCTGGCCTTTAAACAAGCGGTTGTGGGCCAGGTGGAGCGCGGTGAGCTGACCTATAAGCAGGCCCAGGCCCGCTACGGTATCCGGGGCTGCCCGACGGTACTAAAGTGGTTACGTCGATATGGCCACCAGGACTGGAGTTCTGGCGCCCCCACCGTGCGAGCCGGAGCCCTACCGTGGCGAAGTCCCCACCTACCCCAGAGCAGCGGATCAAGGAGCTTGAGGAGAAGCTGCGTCTGGCTGAACAGAAGGCTGAGTTCTTTGAAGCCGTGGTCGATGTCAT